>JBDTFI010000443.1:0-4977 GCA_039938035.1 Acetobacteraceae bacterium
CGGCGCAGCGTGCGATCCTGCTCGATCACTACCGCGCCATGCTGGGCCAGTACGGAACCGACGCCGGCCTGCGGCTCGCCCGCAAGCACGTCTCCTGGTACTCGCGCGGCCTGCCCGGCTCGGCGGAGTTCCGTGCCGAGATGAACCGGATGGGCGATGCCGACGCGGTCATCTCCCGGATCGAGATGTTCTACGATCGCCTGATCGACGCCGGCATCCATCGTGGCGCGCCGATGCGCGAACCGGCCCCCTCGGAACAGACACTGGCCGAGGCGGCATGAGCGGCGCGCTCAGCCGCTTGCTCCGGCTGCGCCCGCCGGATTCGGGGCTGATCCTCGCGGCGTTGCCGATTCCGGTCGTGCTGCTCGACCCCGCGAACCGGGTGCGCTTCGTCAACCAGGCCGCCGAGCAATTCCTCGGCGTGTCGGCCGCGCATATTGTCGGGCACGCGTTGCTCGATCTGATTCCGGCGGACAATCCGCTGTTCCTGCTGATCGAACAGGTGCGCACCCACGACGTCAGCATCGCCGATCACGACCTGACCCTGGAAAGCCCACGCCTGCACAAGCCCGGCATCACCGTGCTCGCCTCACCGCTGCCGGAGGAGCCAGGCGCGGTTCTGCTGGTGTTGCAGGACGCCTCGGCGGCGCGTGCGCTCGATCGCCAGCTCGCGTTTCGTGGCGCCGCCCGCAGCGTGAGCGGCATGGCGGCGGTCCTGGCCCATGAGGTGAAGAACCCGCTCTCGGGGATCCGCGGCGCCGCGCAGCTTCTGGAATCGAACGTCACCGGGTCGGATCTGGAGCTGACCGAGCTGATCCGTGACGAGGCCGACCGCATCCGTGCAATGGTCGATCGGATGGAGATGTTCGGCGACAAGCCGATGGCGCGGACGGCGGTGAACATCCACCGCGTGCTGAGCCATGTCCGCCGCCTCGCGGAAAGCGGCTTCGCGGCGAACATGCGCTTTCAGGAGATCTACGATCCGTCGCTGCCGTCGGTGTCGGGCAACCGCGACCAGCTGATCCAGGCGATCCTGAACATGGTGAAAAACGCCGCCGAGGCGGTCGCCGCCCACCCGCATCCGGAGATCCAGCTTCTCACCGGGTTCCAGCACGGCGTCCGGGTCGCCATACCCGGATCGCCGCACCGCCTCGACCTGCCGTTGCAGGTCACCGTCCGCGACAACGGTCCCGGCATTCCCGACGACATCCGCCCGCATCTGTTCGAGCCGTTCGTCACCACGAAGGCCGCCGGCAGCGGCCTCGGCCTCGCGCTGGTTGCCAAGATCGTCGGCGATCATGGCGGCCTGATCGAGGTGGACAGCCGGCCCGGCCGCACGGACGTCAGACTGCACCTCCCGGTGGTGGCCGACGAGGACGACGATGGCTGACCGTCTGCCGACCATCCTCGTCGCCGACGACGACCGCTCCATCCGCACTGTGCTGACCCAGGCGCTCGGCCGGGCGGGCTATCAGGTCCGCGCGACCGGCCACGCCGCGACGCTCTGGCGCTGGGTGGAGGACGGCGAAGGCGACCTCGTCATCACCGACGTCATCATGCCCGACGAGAACGGGCTCGACCTGATCCCGCGCATCCGCCGCGCCCGTCCTGATCTGCGGGTGATCGTCATGAGCGCGCAATCGACGTTGATGACGGCGGTGAAGGCCACGCAGCGTGGCGCCTTCGAATACCTCCCCAAGCCGTTCGACCTGCGACACCTGCTCGCCGCCGTCGCCCGCGCGCTGGCCGCGCCGGCCGAGCCGCCCATGCCGGTCGAAGGCGAGCCGAGCGATCCTGACGATGCGCTGCCACTGATCGGGCGCAGCCCGGCCATGCAGGATATCTACCGCACCATCGCCCGGCTCACGACCGCCGACCTCACGGTGATGATCAGCGGCGAATCCGGCACCGGCAAGGAACTCGTCGCGCGCGCGCTGCACGAGCACGGCAAGCGCCGGGGCGGCCCGTTCATCGCCATCAACATGGCGGCGATCCCGCGCGAGCTGATCGAGAGCGAGCTGTTCGGCCACGAACGGGGTGCCTTCACCGGAGCGCTCGCGCGCAACGCCGGACGCTTCGAGCAGGCCGCCGGCGGCACGCTGTTTCTCGACGAGATCGGCGACATGCCGCCGGAAGCGCAGACGCGCCTACTGCGCGTGCTTCAGGAAGGCGAATTCACCAGCGTCGGCGGACGGACCCCGATCAGGGCGAACGTTCGCATCATCGCCGCGACGCACCGCGATTTGCGCGCCGCCATCCGCCAGGGCCAGTTCCGCGACGATCTGTTCTACCGCCTGAACGTGGTGCCGATCCGCATTCCGCCGCTGCGCGAGCGGGCCGAGGATATTCCGGTGCTCGCGCGCCACTTCCTCGAGCGCGCCCGCACCGATGGGCTGGGGCGCAAGGTGCTCGACCAGGGCGCGGTCGATCGGCTGAAGCGCCATCCCTGGCCGGGCAACGTGCGCGAGGTGGAGAATCTGATGCGCCGGCTGGCCGCGCTGTGCCCGGATGACACGATCGACGCCCCCGCGATCGAAGCGGAGCTGGCCGAAGCCGTGGCCGCCGGCGCGCCGGCCTCGGTCAATGGATCGGAACCCTTGGCGCATGCCGTGGAACGCCATATCCGCGCCTTCCTCGCCGCCCACGAAGGTGGGCCGGGACCGTCTGACGTCTACGATCGCGTCATCGCCGAGGTCGAACGCCCGCTGATCCGCCTGACCCTTGCCGCGACTCGCGGCAACCAGATCAAGGCCGCCGCCATGCTGGGCCTGAACCGCAACACGCTGCGCAAGAAGATCCGCGACCTCGATATCCCGGTCACGCGGGGCGGCGCGTGAACGTCTCCCCGTCTCCTGAGCAGACGCGTCCGCCGCCATCCGCCCACGCCGGCGGGTTCGCGCATCGGGTCTCGGCGCTGCTGCTCGGCAAGTCGGTGACGATCGCCCTGGTCTTGCTTGCCCTCGCCGTCGGCCTCGGCACGTTCATCGTCATGGCCCGCGGCGCGCCCTTCGGATTGTCCAGCGGGGCGAGTGCCGCATTGGTACTCGCCAACCTCTCGGTCCTGCTGCTGCTGGCGGCGGTGCTGGCGGGGCGGCTCACGCGCGTTTGGGCGGACCGGCGGCGCGGCTCCGCCGGGTCGCGGTTGCACGTGCGCCTCGTCATGCTGTTCGGCGGCGTCGCAGTGGCGCCGACGATCCTGGTCGCGGTGTTCGCCGTCGCGTTCTTCCATTTCGGCATTCAGTCCTGGTTCAACGACCCGGTGCGATCGGCGCTGACCGGATCGCTCCAGGTGGCGCGGGGCTACCTCGACGAGCACCGCAACAACATCCGCGCCGTCGCGCTGGAGATGGCGAACGACCTGAACCGCGCCGGCGTCTACCTGCTCTCCGCGCCCGGCGTGTTCGTGCAGATCCTGGGGGAGCAGACGACGCTGCGCGGGTTGACCGAGGCGGTGATCTACGATCCCGCGAGCGGGCAGGTGATGGCATCGGCCGGGCTGTTCGGCGACATCGGCAACAAGACGGCGCCGGCCTGGGCGACCGAGCAGGCGCGCGGCGGCGATGTTGTCCTGATCAACTCGCCCGACGGGACGCGCGTGCAGGCGGTGGTGCAGCTCGATTCCCATCCGTCGCTCATGCTGATGATCGGCCGTCCGGTCGATCCGCAGATCGTCGGATATATGCAGCGCACGGAACGCGCGGTCGCCGAATACAAGCGCCTCGACGACAGCCGATCGTGGCTCCAGGTCGCGTTCGCCTGGATATTCGCCACCGTCGCGCTGCTGGTATTGTCGGCGGCGGTGCTCATGGGCCTGCTGATCGCCAACCAGATCGCCCGCCCGATCGCCGGGCTCATCACCGCCGCCGAGCGGGTACGCGGCGGCGATCTGTCGGTGCGCGTGCCCGACCCGCCGACCGATGACGAGATCGCCGGACTGGCGCGCGCGTTCAATCGCATGACCGGACAACTGGCGGCGCAGCGCTCGGAGCTGATGGAGGCGTACCGGCAGATCGACGAGCGCCGCCGTTTCACCGAGACCGTGCTGTCCGGCGTCTCGGCCGGCGTGATCGGGCTGGACACGAAAGGGCGGATCGAGTTGCCTAACAAGGCAGCCGACGAGTTGCTCGGGATCGACCTGCTGGCCGCGACCGGGCGGCCGCTCGCCGAGGTGGTCCCGGAGTTCGCTCCCTTGCTCGCGGCCGCGCAAGCCGCGCCGGAGCGGGCGCGCACCGCGGAGGTGCAGATCGGCGCGGCGAGCGCGAGGCGCGCCCTGATCGTGCGGATCGGCGCGGAGCTGACCGGCGGCGCGGTGCGCGGCTTCGTCGTCACGTTCGACGACATCACCGCGTTGCAGGCCGCCCAACGTACGGCGGCATGGGCCGACGTCGCGCGCCGGATCGCCCACGAGATCAAGAATCCGCTGACCCCGATCCAGCTCGCCGCCGAGCGGCTGAAGCGCCGGTTCACTCGCGAAATCTCCTCCGACCCGGAGACGTTCGCGCAATGCGCCGACACCATCGTGCGTCACGTCGGCGACATGCGCCGCATGGTCGATGAGTTCTCCGCCTTCGCCCGGATGCCGCAGCCCGTCATCAAGGTCGAGGATGTCGGCCGCATTGCCCGCGAAGCGGTGGTGTTGCAGAAGGCGGCGCACCCGGAGATCGCGTGGGACATCGACATCCCTGAACGCGGCCCGCTCGCCCCGTGCGATCGGCGGATGCTGCGCCAGGCGTTGAGCAACCTGCTGCTGAACGCGGCGGACGCGGTTTCCATGCGTGCGGATGCCGCCGCGACCGGGCTGGGGCGGATCGGCCTCGCCGTCCATCCGGACGGCCAATCGGTGCGGATCGCCGTGACCGATAACGGCATTGGCCTGCCGCAGGAAGACCGCGCGCGTTTGACGGAGCCGTATGTGACGCACAAGCCGAAGGGAACCGGGTTGGGGCTCGCGATCGCGAAGAAGATCATGGAAGATCA
>JBDTFI010000444.1:0-6673 GCA_039938035.1 Acetobacteraceae bacterium
CGCTGAAGGCGGTGGTCGGGATCAAGTCGTACGTCGCCCAGGACGCCTACACCGCCGGCACCCTCGGGACCGAGCGCGCGGGTAGCGGGGTCGTCATTCGCGAGACCGGGCTGATCGCCACGATCGGCTATCTGGTCACCGAGGCCGAGACCATCTGGATCACCACCGCCACCGGCCTCGCGGTTCCCGGCCATGCGCTTGCCTACGACCAGGAAAGCGGCTTCGGGCTGGTCCAGGCGCTCGGGCGGCTTGATCTGCCGGCACTGGAGTTGGGCGATTCCGATGCGCTGCGGGTCGGCGACCAGGCGGTGTTCGCGGCATCCGGCGGGAAGCATCACGCCGTGGAGACCCGCGTTGTCGGCTGCCAGGAGTTCGCCGGCTACTGGGAATACGTGCTCGACGAGGCGATCTTCACCGCGCCGGCGCATCCGTTCTGGGGCGGGTGCGGGCTGATCGCCGCCGACGGGCGCCTCGTCGGCACCGGCTCGCTGATCCTCCAGCAGGGCGACGGCAAGGGGCGACGGCACGACATGAACATGGTCGTGCCCATCGGCAACCTCGCCCCCATCCTCGATGATCTGCTGACCTATGGCCGGGTGAACCGCCCGGCCAGGCCGTGGCTCGGCCTATACGCGACCGAATCCGACGAGGAATTGTCGGTCGGTAGCTTGGCCGACAACGGCCCCGCCGAGCGGGCCGGAATCCAGGTCGGCGATCGCATCATCGCCGTCGGCGGCGAGGAGGTGTCCGACCTCGCCTCGCTGTGGCGGCGCGTTTGGGCAGCCGGCAGCGCCGGGGCCGACGTGCGCCTGCAACTGATGCGCGACGACCGCGCGGTGGATGCGGTCGTACGCTCCGCGGATCGGGCCAAGTTCCTCAAATCGCCGAAGCTGCACTGATGGCGGGACTCCGGGCCGCCACCCTGGCGGTCACGCCATTCCAGCAGAATTGCGCGATCCTGTGGGACGAGGAGAGCCGGCGCGGGCTCGTCGTCGATCCGGGTGGCGACGTCGACCGCATCCTCGCCGCGATCGACCAGCTCGGCGTCACCATCGAGCGCATCCTGCTCACCCACGGCCATCTCGATCACGCGGGCGGCGCGGCGGAGCTTCAGGCCACGTTGCGCGCCCGGGCGGGCGATCCCGCAGCGGTTCCGGTGGAGGGCCCCGACGCGCGCGATGCCTTCCTGCTCGACGCGATCGAGGCGCAGGCGCGCGAATTCGGGCTGGAGGGGTTGCACGGGGTCATCCCCGATCGCTGGCTCGTCGAAGGCGACCAGGTCCGGCTAGGCGAGCACGTCTTCGACGTGCTGCACTGTCCCGGCCACACGCCCGGCCATATCGTCTTCGTCGACCGCGCCGCCGGCCTCGCGCTGCTGGGCGACGTGCTGTTCCAGGGTTCGGTCGGGCGCACCGACTTCCCGTACGGCAATTCGACCGCTCTCATCTGCTCGATCGAGGACAAGCTGCTGCCGCTCGGCGATCACGTCACCTTCCTGTGCGGCCACGGCCCCGGCTCGACGATCGGGGCGGAGCGGCGAAGCAATCCCTTCCTGCAGACCGGAGCGCGGCGATGAAGTCGATGTGGTTTCACCTGATGCCGTACACTGAGCTGCCGGAGGACTTCAAGCAGAAGCACCCCTCGGTGTGGGTCGACATCCATTCGTCGCTGTTCGACCCGCGGCGCGCGCATCATATGTACAACGACTTCATGGACGAGCTGGAATACGCCGCCGATTGCGGGTTCGACGCGATCTGCGTGAACGAGCACCATTCCAACGGCTACGGGCTGATGCCCTCGCCCAACCTGATCGCCTCCTCGCTCGCCCGGCGCACCACCGACACGACGATCTGCGTCATGGGCAACTCCATCGCCCTCTATAACCCGCCGACCCGCGTCGCCGAGGAATTCGCGATGCTCGACGTGATCTCCGGCGGCCGGCTGATCTGCGGCTTCCCGGTCGGCACGCCGATGGACGATTGCTACGCCTACGGCCAGAATCCCAGCCTGCTGCGCGACCGCTATTACGAAGCGCACGACCTGATCATGCGCGCCTGGCAGGAGCCCGATACGTTCGCTTTCAACGGCCGATTCAACCAGCAGCGCTACGTCAACATCTGGCCGCGCCCGATCCAGAAACCGCACCCGCCGATCTGGATTCCGGGCGGCGGTTCGGTCGAGACGTGGCAGTGGTGCGCGAAGATGGATTACGTCTATTCGTACCTGTCCTATTACGGCCACAAGGCCGGCAAGGCGACGATGGACGGGTTCTGGAACGAGATGGACCGCCTCGGCAAGGACCGCAATCCGTACCGCGCCGGCTTCGCCCAGACCATCGCGGTGGCCGAAAGCCGTCAGCAGGCGATCGATCTCTATACGGATGCCGCCGAGTATTTCTTCGGCCGCTGCCTCCATATCGACCCCCGGTTCGCAATGCCGCCCGGCTACACGACCGAGGCAACAATCCGGGTCGGGTTGGAAAGCCAGGTCGGCCGCGCCGCGCTGTCGGCGATCCAGCGCCCGCAGACGATGGAGGAACTGGTCGCCGCCGGCTACATCGTGATCGGCTCGCCCGGCGAGGTGGTGGAGCAGCTACGCGAGCTGTCCCACGCGCTGAACGTCGGCCACCTCATGCTGCTGCTCCAGTTCGGCAACATGAACAAGACGCTGACCAAGTACAACACCCGCATGTACGCCGAGCACGTCATGCCGAAGGTCAACGGGATCTTCTCAGAGTGGGAGGATCACTGGTGGCCGAAGCCCATGGCGCGCGAGGACCGGGCCGAGCTGCCCGCTTTCACGCCGCGTCTGGCCGCGGAATAGCGGCTCTCAGGCGGCGGCGCCGCGCGCGTGTTCGAAGGCGGCCTCGATCCGGGCGAGGTCGACCGGCTTGGCGATCAGCTCATCAAAGCCCGAGGCGATGGCGGCGCGGCGGTCCTCGGCGGCGCAATAACCCGAGACGGCGACCAGGCGCAGTCCACGCAACCTCGGATCGGCCCGGCAGGCGCGTGCGAAGCCATGCCCGTCCAGCGCGCCGGGGAGGGTGAGGTCGCAGAGGACCAGGTCGGGCGGCGCCGCGCCGGCATGATCTAGACCGCTCTCGGCGTCGTGTACGACGGCCACGCTGAATCCCTCCAGTTCGAGCAGCTCGGCAAGCGTCTCGGCGACGTGCAAATCATCCTCGATCAGCAGAATCCGCCGCCTCGGGTTGTCGCCGCGCGTCTGACCGCTTCCGATGCTCATCGTGTCCCTGTCCGTCGCAGGGCTCATGCTGCCATCTGAAAACGCCGCGCGCAATCAACTGCCCGTGCGTCGGCGACGGTGCGCTTGGTTTCGTGATCGCGTGGGTTTCCCTGTCGGTTCAACGTCATGTCATTCGGCCTTGTTAGCGAGGTGGCCGCCCCACAGGTCTCGACCGACGCGATCTCGCGCAAGGAGAGTCTCGTGCCGCAGGAATTCAACGAACTGCTTATTTCCTTTCTCCCGAAGATGCGGGTATGGGCGCTGGCGCTGACCCGCAACCGAGCCGCCGCCGACGACCTGACGCAGGACGTTGCCGCCAAGGCGCTGCTGGCGCGGGACTGCTTCACGCCGGGCACGAATTTCTCGGCCTGGGTTCACAGGATCATGATCAACCATTTCATCAGCGGTGTCCGCAACAAGCGCGAGTTCACCGACATGGACAACATGCCGGAGGTGCCGGTCGCCGCCTCGCACGAGGACCACACGGCGTTGCGGGAGCTGTCCTGGGCCCTG
Organism: Acetobacteraceae bacterium; assembly: GCA_039938035.1. GTDB lineage: Bacteria > Pseudomonadota > Alphaproteobacteria > Acetobacterales > Acetobacteraceae > DATFDN01. Next base: position 3,757 of record JBDTFI010000444.1, read on the forward strand.
ACGCGCCTTCCCCCCGACCAGCGCGAAGCCCTCTATATGATCGCCTTGCAGGAGATCCCTTACGAGATGGCGGCTCAGCGGACCGGTTGCGCGATCGGTACGCTGAAGAGCCGGGTGCATCGGGCAAGATTGCAGCTGCGCGCGTTCATGGTCGGCGACGTCAGCCATCTGGGCGCACCCGCCACGCAGCAGGCCAAGGTCGCGGCCTAGCCAGACGATTGAGGGCGGCCCTCGCGTCGCCCGCAGTCAGGCCGGCCGTAGTAGAGCGTGACCGTGTGGGTGGCCTGCGCGAAGAACAGCCACCGCTCGACGTACAGCCCGAGCAGCGCGCACAGCGCCGCGACCGGCAGAAGCACCAGCCCCGTTCCCTCCGCCAGGCCCGCTCCGGCGATCAGCAGCAGCACCGGGAGGGCGAAACCAAGTGCCAGCGCGATGACCCGCAGGTTGCCCGCGTGCTTGCGCCCGATGCGAAATCCCATCTCGCGGAGCAGGTAGTTCTCCTCGCTGTTGGGTGATTCTAGCATCCGCACCGGCCCAAGCCCGCCGAGGCCGGTCGCGCTTTCCATTGTGCTGACCCCGCGCGTGCCATCGATGAAGCGCCAATAGGCGAGCTTGCCGGCCGCCCCCGCCACCCCCGCCACCACGGCGATCACCGCCGCGATGCGAGCAGGCCCCGGCTGCCAGAATACCGCCAGCGCCGCCAGGCACGCCGCGCCACTGAAGGCGCCCAGCAGAAGGTAGTTCGGGATGATGAAGCGGTTGTGCCATTGCCGGATGGGCTTCAGGGAGCCGTAGATCATCGCCGTGCAGACGACCGTTGCGACGCCGGCCAGGGCGGCGAGAAGCCCGAAGGCACGGGTCAGCGGGGCGCCGGCGCCGACCGCGAGCCACGCCGCGAAGAACCCCGCCGCCGGAATGTACGCCAGCAGGGCCACGATGCCCTCCCGCGACAGCCAGGAGGTCCGCCATTGGGAGATGGCGCGCCACGCCCTCTCCGGCCGGCCCAGGTGGAAGGTGGACGCCATCAGCCCGGCGCTCGCCAGCGCCATCGCGATGCCGATCCCGATCGGTCCGAACCACATCGCTGGCGGCATCAGCCCGAATGCGTCGAGAACGCCGAGCCAGAACAGCATCCCGTAGCCGGCGCCCGACGCCGTGGTGAAGAAGATGACGGAGAGCGCCGGCTTCATCGGCTCAGCACGCGATCGAGCCAGCGCATCACCCCATTGGCGGCGTCGGGCCGCGACGGTTCCTCGACGGGGGCGGCGAAGGACCGGGCGGGACGCTTGCGGGGCGGCAGGTATTTGTTGGTGGGCTTGTAGCCCATCTCCGGCATCAAATCGTAGCCGCCCCGCTCGGCGACCAGGCGGGAGACCGCGCTGTCGGGATCGCCCAGATCGCCGAAATGGCGCGCGCTCGCGGGGCAGGTGGAGACGCAGGCCGGCACCCGGGCCGCCTCGGGGATGTTCTCGTTGTAGATGCGGTCGATGCAGAGCGTGCATTTCTTCATCACGCCCTGGTCCTCGTCGAACTCGCGCGCCCCGTACGGGCAGGCCCAGGCGCAGAGCTGGCAGCCGATGCAGATCTCTTCGTTGACCAGCACGATGCCGTCCTCTTCCCGCTTGTAGCTGGCCCCGGTCGGGCAGACGCTCACGCATTCCGGCTCCTCGCAATGCAAGCAGGAGCGGGGAAAGTGAACAGTGCGGCTCTCGTCGCCGAGCCCCGCCTCGTAGGTGTGGACGCGGTTGAGCCAGACGCCCTGCGGCTTCTCCTGGTAGGCGTCAAAGTCGGTCAGCGGGCCGGGGTGGCCGGAGGTGTTCCACTCCTTGCAGTTCACCGCGCAGGCGTGACAACCGACGCAGGTGTCGAGGTCGATCACCAGTCCAAGCTTCTTCTGGCCGGGCTGCGGGGCCGGGATGCTGGTCATCTCACCTCACTTCACTCGCGATGATGCCGGCGGCGTAGCGCAGGATGCGCGGGGGCGCGGCGAGCCCGGCCAGCCGATGCAGGGTCGCCGGCTGCGGCAGCGTCTCGCCAGCTTCGGACGTCTTCTCGATGCGCACGCGCAGGTCGTACCACGCCGCCTGCCCGGTGACCGGATCGGCGTTGGGCTGCCTTACGCCATCGCCGTCTTCCGGAAGGAACGTCGCGATCACCTGATTGAGCAGGAACCCCTGCCTTGCCTCCGGTGCATCGGGCGCGAGGTTCCAGGCGCCGGAACGCTTGCCGATCGCGTTCCAGGTCCAGACCGTGTTGGGGTTGACCCCCTCCATGAGCTTGACCTGCGCCTTCACCCGTCCCGTCCGGCTGATGACCCAGGCCCAGTCATCGTCGGCGAGCCCCAGCGCGGTGCCCATCCTCGCGTGCATGAACAGCTTGTTGTGGCTGTAGATCTGGCGCAGCCAGGCGTTCTGGGAGTGCCAGGAGTGGTACATCGCCGGTGGCCGCTGGGTGATGGCGTGCAGCGGATAGGCCGCCTCCTCGATCATCGCCTGCTCCACCGGAGCGTACCAGATCGGCAGCGGATCGAAATACCGGCGAACGCGGGCGCGCAGCCGCTCGGGGGGCTGGACGGCGCCGTGCCCCTCGGCGGCGAGGCGGAATTTCTGCAACGGCTCGGCATACAATTGCAGGACGATCTGCGCCGTGGAGTCGGTGAACCCCATGCGTTTCGCCTGCTCCAGATAGGCGGCGTTCGCGTGCTTGTAATAGAGCTGCTCGGGCGGCAGGTGGTACGACCAGAAGCAGCCATTGGCGATGTAGGCGTCGAGTTGGCCGGGGTTGGGTGTCCCGACTCCGGAATCGGTGCCGTGGCCGCGAAACCCCGCCAGCGGACCGACGCCCGGCCTGCGCTGGTGGTTCACGATGTAATCCGCGTAATCGCGATACGTCGCCCCGCCGTCCTCGTTCACGAAGC
>JBDTFI010000445.1:0-5530 GCA_039938035.1 Acetobacteraceae bacterium
GTGACCAGCCCGAAAGCGAACAACGCGCTGGGCACCGATGTCGGCGGCTACGTGCTGCCGATGTTCGATAGCCAGGTGGCGATCGCCTACAACCCGGTCTTGGTGAAGGACCAGCCGCGCAGCTTCGCCGCACTGACCGACTGGGTGAAGCAGCATCCGAAGCAGTTCGGCTACAACGGCATCAAAGGCGGCATGGCCGGCATCGGCTTCGTGATGGGTTGGGTGAACGCCTATGGCGGGCTCGGCGATCGGCTGAACGCCGGACCGTATGACGCGGCCGACAAGGGCAAGATCGACGACGCCCTCACCTCGCTGAAGGCGTTCAACCGCGATGCGACGATCACCCCCGGCAACGCCGGCACGCTGGACATGCTGAACCGCGGCGAGATCAGCATGGGCGCGGTGTGGGCCGACATGTTCTACAGTTGGCAAGCGGACGGCCGCCTTCCGCCCGACCTGAAGCTGGTTTTGCCGTCGCCCGGCCTGCCCGGCCAGCCGATGTATTACGCGATCCCCTCGAAGGCGGCCCATCAGCAACTCGCCCGCGAGTTCATTGAATTGGCGACCAGCCCGGAGGTGCAGGCCGACGGCATCGTCAAGCGCTTCAACTGGTATCCCGGGATCGACGCGCAATACGTGCAGGCGAAACTCGACCCCAAGACATGGGACCATTTGTTCGTCGACATCACGCCGGAGGACCTGAAGAAGGACGCCAAGCCGTTCCCGGTCTCGCCCTACTTCACCACCATCCTCAACGAGTATGAGCGCGTCGTCGCCAACTAGCGCGGCGCCGATCGAAGCCGCCCAGGTTCGCCGTGCGCGCTTCGCCGGGCGGCCGGATCTCTGGGGCCTGTTGCTGCTGACGCCGGCGTTGCTGCTGCTGATCGGCCTGTTCGCCATTCCGGCGGTGTTCTCGGTGCTCGGCGCGCTGACCGGCAAAGCGGGTGGGCTGAGCCTGGAGCATTTCCGCACCGCGATCACCTTGTACGGACGCGACATCGTGTTCACTGCCTGGCTGGTCTGCCTGTCGGTCGCGGTGATCGCCCTGCTGGCGATCCTGATCGCCGGCTATCTCATTCTCGGCGGCAACCGGCTCGCGGTGCGCGCCCTCGCCTGGCTGTACCGCTGGCCGCTGTTCGTGCCGATGATCTGCGCGGCGCAGATGATGCGCAGCTTCCTCGCCAAGAACGGGATGCTGAACAACGCCTTGGTCGCCTCCGGCGCGTTGTCGCCGGCCGGAACCACCTCGCTGCTCGACTGGCGCGGCATCCTCATTACCTTCGTCTGGAAGCAACTGCCCTTCGTGACGCTGCTCCTGGCCGGCGCGATGGCCGCACTCGATCGCAGCATGATCGAGGCGGCGCGCGACCTCGGCGCCGGTCGGCTACGGGTGCTGTTCGGCATCGTCTTGCCATTGGTCCGCGCACCTTTGCTGGTCGGCTGCGTGCTGACCTTCGTCACGCTGATGTCGGTCCTGTCCGTCCCGGTGATGCTCACCGCCGACTCGCCGACCATGATCACCGTGGACATGGCCTATCGCATCAACACCTTCGGCGATTACGGCACCGCCGACGCGCTCGGCGTGATCTCCTATCTCATGACCATGCTGGCCGCCTGGGTCTATCTGCGTCAGGCGGCGCGGGAACGCGGCCCATGAACGTCGCCGCGCTGCGCTGGGTGCCGCGTGGTCTCGGCCTCGGTCTGCTCGCCTTCGCGGTGTTCGGCCCGATCGGCAATCTGGTGCTCTGGGCGTTCGCGGAACGCTGGTACTGGCCGCACGCACTGCCCTCGCAGTACGGCTTCGCGTTCTGGAGCCGGGTGTTCGCGCCGCGCGCCGACGCCTGGGGATCGCTCGGCCTCAGCCTACTGATCGCTGTGCTCGCCGTGGTGATCTCGCTGCTCCTGGCGGTGCCCGCCGGCTATGCGCTGGCGCGCCGCGAGGTGCCCGCGCGGGCTATTCTGATGCTGCTGTTCCTGCTGCCGCAAGCGTTCCCGAGCCTGCCGATCTACATGAACATCGCCCGGCTGTTCTACTCGGTCGGGCTAAACGGCACGGTGCCCGGGGTGGTGCTCGTGCATTGCCTGCACGGACTGGTGCTGGCGGTGTGGATTTCCGCCGCCGCGTTCGCCGCGGTGGATCGCGAGCAGGAGGAAGCCGCGCGCAATCTGGGCGCCGGCCCGCTCGCGACCTTCGCCACCGTCACCCTGCCGGCGGCACTGCCAGGGCTGATGGCGAGCGCCATCTTCGTGTTCCTCGATTCGCTCGACGAGTTCACCGGCACCTACTTCGTCGGCGTGCCAGACATCATCACCATGCCACTGCTGATGTTTCATGCGGCGATGGGCGGCAATTATCAGATCGCCTCGATCACGGCCCTGGTACTGCTGGTGCCGTCGATCGCGTTCATGCTGGTCATCGAGCGCTTCCTGAAGGCGGACGTGCTGTCAAAGATCGGGGGCTGAGATCATGCGCATCGGGGTGGTGACCGATAGCCTGAGCGACCTCGCGCTCGACGACCTGCTCGGCACGGCGACGGGACTGGGGATCACGCGGCTCGAGTTCGGCTGCGGCAACTGGTCCTCGGCGCCGCATTTGCCGCTCGATGCCCTGCTGCAAAGCGAGCGCCTCCGCGGAGAGTTCCTGGCGAAGCTACGGAGCCACGGCCTGTCGATCAGCGCCCTGAACTGCTCCGGCAATCCGCTGCATCCCGGTGAACATGGGCGGCGCCACCGCGAGATCACCTCAGCGACGCTGCGCCTCGCCGGTTTGCTCGGCGTCGAGCGGGTGGTGATGATGTCCGGCTGCCCGGGCGGTCCGGACGACGCGAACGCGAACTGGATCACCACCGCATGGCCGCCGGAAGCCGCCCGCGTGCTCGAATGGCAGTGGGACGAAATGGTCATCCCGTACTGGCGGGCCCTGGTCCGGGAAGCCGAGGCGGCTCGGGTCAACCGGCTCTGCCTGGAGCTGCACGGCCAGCAGAACGTTTACAACGTCACCAGTTTCCGCCGGTTGCGCGACGCGGTCGGGCCGGTCGTCGGCGTCAATTTCGATCCGAGCCACCTGTTCTGGATGGGCGCCGACCCGCTCGCCGCCATTTCCGCGCTTGGCGAGGCGATTTACCATGTCCATGCCAAGGACACGCGGATCGATCCCGCCAACGCGTCCGTCGATGGCCTGATCGACGTCGGGCCGATGGGTGATGTCGGGGCACGGGCCTGGTCCTATGTCACGCTGGGCGACGGCCACGGCGCCGCGTGGTGGCATCGGTTCTGCGCCGCGTTGCGGCTGGCGGGGTACGACGACGTGCTCTCGATCGAACACGAGGACCAGTCGCTTTCGCCGCTGGAGGGTGTCCGCCGCTCGGTGGATCTGCTCAGGACGGCTTTCGCGACCTGAAGCATTGAGGGATACGGGATGGTTGGCTTCGCTGTACTGGGCTGCGGTCGCATCGGCAGGATGCACGCCCACGACATTCACGCGCATCACCGGGCCACGTTGGTTTCCTGCTACGACGTGATACGCGGCGCGGCCGAGGACACCGCCAAGGAGCTTGGGGTCGCGGTCGCGGACTCGGTCGATGACGTGCTGTCCGATCGCCGCGTGCAAGCGGTGCTCATCGCGTCCTCGACCACCACGCATACCGACCTCATCACGCGGTGCGTGAAGGCGGGCAAGGCGGTGTTCTGCGAGAAACCGATCGACCTCGACACCGCCCGCGTCGATGCCTGCTGGGCCGACATCGCCCCACTGGACCCGCTGATCATGATCGGCTTCAACCGCCGTTTCGATCCCTCCTTCAAGGCACTGCGCGAGCGTGTCCAGGCGGGCGGGATCGGCCGGTTGGAACAGCTGGTGATCACCAGCCGCGACCCTTCGCCGCCGCCGCCTTCATACGTCGCCTCCTCCGGCGGTCTGTTCCGCGACATGATGATCCACGATTTCGACATGGCGCGCTCGCTCGCGGGCGAGATCGTCGCCGTTCAGGCCATGGGCGCGAACCTCATCGACGAGGAGATCGCCCAACTCGGCGACATCGACGCCGCGATGGTCGTCATGCGGGCCGCGTCGGGCGCGCTGGTTCACATCAACAACAGCCGCCGCTGCGCTTATGGCTATGACCAGCGCATCGAGGTGTTCGGCGAGACCGGCATGTTGCAGGTCCATAACCGCCACAAGACAATGGTGGAGAGCTGGGGCGCCGGGCAAACCCGCGCGATGGACCCGGTGCAGGATTTTTTCATCGCCCGCTACGCCGAGGCATACGTGGCGGAGATCGGCCACTTCGTCGATTGCATCGAGCGGGGCGAAAAGCCGCTTGTCGGTTTCACCGATGGACGCGAGGCGCTGCTTCTGGCCGACGCGGCGCTGGAGAGCCTGCACTCTGGTGCCGTCGTGCGCCTGTTGTCGGGCAAACACTGATGGAAACAGTCAGGCTGACGGCGGCGCAGGCGCTGGTGCGCTACCTTTGCGCGCAACGCACGATGGTGGACGAACGCGAGGTTCCGCTGTTCGCCGGATGCTGGGCCATCTTCGGCCACGGCAACGTCGCCGGAATGGGCGAGGCGCTGTATGGCGCGCGCGCCGATCTGCCGACCTTCCGCGGGCACAACGAGCAAGGCATGGCGCTCGCCGCCGTGGCGTTCGCCAAGGCGTGCGATCGGCGGCGGATGATGGCCTGCACGAGTTCGATCGGTCCTGGGGCGATGAACATGCTGACGGCTGCCGGCGTCGCCTATGCGAACCGCCTGCCCGTGCTGTTGCTTCCCGGCGACGTGTTCGCGAGCCGCCGCCCCGACCCCGTGCTCCAGCAGATCGAGCACTGGAGCGACGCCACAATGAGCGTGAACGACTGCTTCAAGCCGGTATCGCGCCACTGGGATCGCATCACCCGCCCGGAGCAGTTGCTGAGCGCGCTTCCGCGTGCCTTGCTGACACTGACCGACCCCGCCGATTGCGGGCCGGTGACGCTGAGCCTGTGTCAGGATGTGCAGACTGAGGCGTACGCGTTTCCGGCGGCATTTTTCGCCCGGCATGTGCATCATGTCCGCCGACCGGGCGCTGACGCCAGGGAGTTGGCGCGCGCCGCCGATCTTATCCGCCGGGCCCAGCGGCCGCTAATCGTCGCCGGCGGCGGCGTGCTCTACTCCGGGGCGGCCCAGGCCTTGCGCGATTTCGCGGCGACGCACGCCATTCCCGTCGCCGAGACGCAGGCCGGCAAGGGCGCGATGGCATGGTCGCACCCTCAGGCCATCGGTGCCATCGGCGTCACCGGCAGCGCGGTGGCGAACATTTTGGCGCGCGAAGCGGACCTGATCCTCGCGATCGGCACGCGCTTGCAGGATTTCACCACCGGCTCGCGCGCTTTGTTGCCCGGCCACGCCACGATGGTCCACCTCAACATCCAGCCGCTCGACGCCGGCAAGCACGACGCCGTGCCGCTGGTCGGGGATGCGCGGCGGACGCTGGAGGAACTCGGCGCCGCGCTGCGCGGCTACGTCGCGCCGCAATCGTCGCAGGCGCGATCGA
>JBDTFI010000446.1:0-3194 GCA_039938035.1 Acetobacteraceae bacterium
TGATGGCAAGGGCGGCCGGCAGCGTCAGGATGCCGTCGCGCAGATCGTCGAAGCCGCCGCCGCCCAGCGCCGTGGTGCCGCGCACGTCGGCGACGTCATCGCAGCCGTGGTACAACAGGCCGAGAAGTCCACCGAACCGGCGCAGGCACCGGCTACGGTCGCCGAGGCAAGCCGCCACCTCGAACATCGAGCCGGTATCCTCGCCGGCGATGCGCCGCCAGTCCTCGACACCGAGCGGCTGGCGGCGCAGGCGCCATTGCAGGCATTCGGCCACAGCGAGGCGCTTCAGCAGCTCCGCCAGCAACTCGGTCACGGCCGGATCAAGGCGGGTCCGGTGGAACCCGCCGGCGACGATGTAGCCCGCCGTCATCAGCGCCCCGAGTTGACCGAACTTCTTGTGCAGGGTGGCTCGACCGCGTCGATGCTCGGATTGGTCAACAATGTCGTCAATGACAAGGGAGACGTTGTGGAACATCTCGATCAGCATGGCGGCCTCGACGATGCCGGGCGGCGTCGCCGCGCCCTCCATCGCGCGAAAACAGGCGAACACCGTCAGCGGGCGGAAGTACTTGGCCCCGGAAGCGAATTGCCACGCGAGCGCGTCCGCCATCTCGGCGTCGCACCCGGCCCTCCACTCGGCGATGGCGACGCGGAGCGCGGCCATCTCGGCAGTGAAATCCGGTTCGGGCCGGGGCTCGTCGCGCACCGAGGCTTACGGCTTGGCCCGCGCGTAGCGCCGTGACCCGGGCGGGGGCAGCGGTTCCGGCGCGGTCGCGGCGAGACGAAGTGCCAGGTCGTTGAGGTCGGCCTGCAACCGCCTGGCCTCGCGCACCGCGAGATCGCCGACCTCGCGGGCCAGCGCGCGCGTCGCCTCGATCACCTGGCGCTGCTCGGCCTCGGTCAGGGGCTTGCCGCCGACGAGCAGGCCGCGCGCCAGCACGTCGCCACGCGCGGCGCAAACCGCGGCGAGGTCGCTCCAGTAGCGCAGCCCGCTCGAGAATGCGATGAGGGCGGCCTGGCCGAGGAATGCCGCGGGATCGGTGGAGGCCTCGCCTTCCGCGCTCCCCGAGCCACTCCAGGACGCGCGCGTCGCCTCTATCGCTCGGTCGAGGATCGCTCCCGCGTCCGCCCAGGCGGTATCGCCGCGTCCGCCGTCCATGCCGCCTCCGTTGCTCGCGCGCCGGACAATAGAGCCATCGGCGCGCGCGGCAAACAGAGCGGAACGATCAGCCCCGGCAGCGGCGGAGCAGCCCCAATCCGGCGAGCGCCGAACCGAACAGCGCGATGGACAGCGGCTCGGGCACCGCGGCGGCGATCGCGACATCGCCGATAACCGGCCCGTAGGGCGAGCCGACATCATCGCTGAGGAAGCTGAGCGTGGTGGAGGCGCCGATGGCGGTGAAGTCGAAAACTTCCGGCGTGTACATCATGTCGGCGTGGCTGTTGGCGCCGATCGTGTACGTGTAGAGGCTGGCGGTGATGCCTGCCCCGACGCTCAGGGTCTTGGTGGTCGGGCCACCATCCGGATTGCCGGACAACTCGAAGGTGACCCGATAGGCCTGTCCGGCGGTCGTCGCCAGGGTCTGCGTGAGGCCGCCGGGGGCGTTGCCGTCCAGATCGACGCTTTGGCCACCGCCCGGAGGCGCTTGCCAGTAGGACCCGACCAGATCGACGCTGTTCCCGGTCACCGTCCAGCCGGTGATCGCGGCCGAGCCGCCCGGAAAGGTGGTGAAAACGCCGCCGGGAGGCGTCGCGAAATCGCCGTTGACGATGCTCGGCGTCGCGTGGGCCGCGAGCGGGGTGGCGAGGAGCGCGGCGAGAAGCGTCAGGTGTTGCAGGCGCATGGAGCACTCCGGGGGTTGCCGAGGGAATCTCGGTGTCTGCCGCCGCTTGTGGCGGGATTTTAACCAAACGTCAAGAGGAATGTCGCGGGGCGGCGCGGGCGCCCTTAACCCTTGCGCCGGCGCGGGCGAACCCCGATGGGTAGCACGATGGCGCCGCTCCCATCCCTTCCCGCCGACGGGTTGCCGCCGCCTGAGCGCCTGCGCGCGATGATCACGCTTGCCATCGCGGTGGCGATGTCGGTGCTGGATTCTTCCGTCGCCAACATCGCGCTGCCGACGATCGCCAGCGAGCTGCGCGCCACCCCGGCCAGTTCGATCTGGGTGGTGAACGCCTATCAGCTCGCGGTCACTGTCTCGCTCCTGCCGCTCGCCTCCCTTGGCGACATCATCGGCTACAAGCGGGTCTATTCGGTCGGGCTGGCGATTTTCACACTGGCCTCGGCGCTCTGCGCGGTGTCGCAATCGCTGCCAATGCTCGTGGCCGCCCGCGTGCTGCAAGGCCTCGGTGGGGCGGGAATCATGAGCGTGAACACCGCGCTTGTGCGGTTCGTCTTCCCGCGCGCGATGCTGGGGCGCGGCATCGGCTTCATTGCCTTCGTGGTGGCCTCATCCTCGGCGACCGGCCCGACCGTTGCAGCCGCGGTCCTCGCGGTCGGCAGTTGGCACTGGCTGTTCGCGGTGAACATCCTGCCGGGCATCCTCGCCCTGTGGCTCGCTGCCCGCGTGCTGCCGGAGACACCGCGCAATCGGCATCGCTTCGATCTGCTGGGCGCGGCGTTGAACGGCGCCACCCTGGGGCTGCTGGTCATCGCCGTAGACGAACTGGGGCGCGGTGAGGCTCTCGTGTGGGCGGTGGCGGAACTCGGCACCGCGGCGGTGCTGGGGGCGATATTCGTCAGCCGCGAGTTGTCGCGCACCGCGCCGATCCTACCAGTCGACCTGTTCCGCCGACCGATTTTCGCGCTGTCCGTCGGGACGTCGATCTGCTCCTACACCGCGCAAGGGACCGCCTTCGTGGCGCTGCCCTTCCTGTTCGAGGACGTGGGGCATCTGTCGCAGATCGCCACCGGGCTGCTGATGACGCCATGGCCGGCGATCGTCGTGATCATCGCCCCGATCGCGGGGCGGCTGTCGGATCGCTCCTCGCCCACCCTGCTGGGCGCCATGGGGCTGGCGGTGATGACGGTCGGCATGGCGCTTCTGCTGACTATGCCCCCAGACGCCGGCTGGGCGAACGTCGCATTGCGGATGACGGTCTGCGGCTTCGGGTTCGGGTTCTTCCAGTCGCCCAACAATCGCCTGCTGATCGGCTCGGCCCCCGCCGAGCGAAGCGGGGCGGCGTCGGGGATG
>JBDTFI010000447.1:0-5193 GCA_039938035.1 Acetobacteraceae bacterium
GGCGGCGGCATCGGGCTGCCCGGGCCGGTGCTGACCGGGCTCTTTGGCCGGCAATGGGGACTCTTCTACTTCTGTCTGGCGGCGGCGGCGCTCTGCACCTGGATGACCGCCAACATCGCCCATAGCCGCTTCGGGCGCGGGCTGGTGGCGATCCGCGACGCCGAGGTCGCGGCGGAAGCCACGGGCGTCTCAAAGCCCCGCCTGCTGGTCGCCGTCTTCCTGTTCTCCGGCGCGACCGCCGCAGTGGCCGGCGGCCTGTTCGCGTCGCTGCAATCATACATCACGCCGGACGCCTTCACCTTCGACCTTTCGATCCTGTTCTTCATCGCGATCCTGATCGGCGGGCGCGGTTCCATCCTGGGTCCGCTGCTCGGCACGATCCTGCTCACCGTGTTGCCAGAGTTCGCCGCGCCCCTGGTCGCGTGGTCCACGTTCCTGTACGCGGCGCTGCTGCTGGCCATCGTGCTCGTCGCACCGGGCGGCATCGCGGAGCTGCTGGACTTCAAGAACCGCCGGCCACTCGAAAGCAACCGCGCCATCGTCCCGAGCCCGGCACTGCTGGCGCAGGTGCTGGACCACGACGCAGCGCGCGCCGCCATCACGCTTGAGGATGTCGTGCTGAGCTTCGGCGGGGTGCGCGCGATCGACGGATTGAGCGTGACGATCCGGCCGGGCGAAGTGCATGGACTGATCGGCCCGAACGGCTCTGGCAAGACGACCACGCTCAACGTGATCTCGGGCTATTATCGCCCCGAAGCCGGCATGGTGCGGCTGGGCGAGCACATGCTTGCCCCCGACGCGCCCCAGAGCCGCGCTTGGTATGGCATCGCGCGTACCTTTCAGACCCCGAAGCTCGTCGGCGAAGCCTCCGTGCTGGACAACGTGATGATCGGGGGAACGGTCAGGGGACGAGGAAGCTTCGTGGAGTCCATGCTCGGTCTGCCGCGGCACCTGCGCGATGAGGCGGCGATGCGTGGGCATGCGCTGACGGCGTTGCGCACCGTGGGGCTGGAGGCGCTCGCCCGGGTGCGCGCGGACCGGCTGCAACACAGTGAGCTGCGCTTTGTCGAGATCGCCCGCGCACTGATGCTCAACCCCACCTTTCTGCTGCTGGACGAACCGGCCGCGGGCCTATCGGTTGAGGAGATCAGCCGGCTTGGCGAACTGATCACCGAAATTGGCCGGCGCGGCACCGGCGTGCTGCTGGTGGAGCATCATGCCGATCTTATCTTCGACATCTGCGACCGGGTCACCGTGCTGAACCTGGGCAAGCAGCTCGCCACCGGCACCCCCGCCGAGATTCGCGCCCACAAGGATGTCGTCAGTGCCTATCTCGGCGCCTGAGTCCCTGCTCGAAATCCGCGATCTGCGGAGCGGTTATGGGAAAATCCGTGTCCTGCACGGCGTCGATATGACGATTGGCGCGGGCGAGATCGTCGCGCTGCTGGGGCCGAACGGGGCCGGCAAGACCACACTGCTTTGCGCCACCGCCGGACTGCTGCCGTGGAACACCGGCAGCGTGCATTTCGGCGGTCGCGACATGAGCGGGGCGGGCCCGCGCGAGACGGCACGCGCCGGCCTGGCGCACGTGATCCAGGGGCATCGCGTCTTCACCCAGATCTCGGTGGCCGATAATTTGCTGCTGGCCGGCTATGATCTGCCGCGTGGGGAACGGACGGCGCGGGTCGAGGAGGCATTGGCCTTTTTTCCTGAGATCGCCGAGAAGCGCCATGATCGCGCCGGCGCGCTGTCGGGCGGGCAGCAGCAGATGCTCGCGGTGGCGCAGGGCCTCGTGCGGCGGCCAAGGCTGCTGATGCTGGACGAACCCTCCGCCGGCCTCTCGCCGGTATTGGTGGATCGCGTGTTGTCGGTCGCACGCAGCCTGCGCGAGCGCGGCACCTCGGTGCTGCTGGTCGAGCAGCTGATCGAGAAGGCTCTCAATTTGGCGGATAGGGTCTATGCGTTGGCACGCGGGCGGATCGTCCTGGAGGCATCGACGGCGGAACCTGACCTGCCCCGCCGGCTGGAGCACGCCTATTTCGGCCAGGACGTACCATCCGCGATCCACTGAAGGCGAGAAGGGCAGCTTGATGGACACGACGATCACTTCTGTCAGCACGACGCTCCTTCGTGTGCCCTGGGCCGGGGAGCCGCCGGCCAACGGCATCATGCCGCCCACCCATCGCGAACTGCTCGTGCTGGAGATCAGGACGCGCGGCGGCATCGTCGGCATGGGCTATTTGCAGCCACTCTCGGGCGGGCTTGAGGCGCTGGATGCCTGCCTGCGCAGCATGATCGCGCCGAAGCTACTGGGCCGGGACGCCACCGAGATCGAGGGCATCTGGCAGACGCTGTGGACGAGCACCTACTGGGTGGGACGGGGTGGTCTCGCGGTGTTCTGCCTGTCGGCGGTGGACATCGCGTTGTGGGACATCGTCGGCAAGCGGGCTTGCCTGCCGCTTCATCGGCTCTGGGGCAAGTGCCGCGACGAGGTGCCCGCCTACGGCTCCGGTTGCTGGCGCGGGCTCGGCGGCGACGGCATGATCGCGCGGGCCCAGGAATTCACCGCCATGGGCTTCACTGCGATCAAGATGCAGGTCGCCCATATCCGGCCCTGGCGCGACGATGTGCGCAACGTGCAAACCATGCGTGACGCGCTGGGCCCGGACATCGAGATCATGGTGGACGTGAACATGGGCTGGACCGCCGCGACCGCGATCCAGGCCGGCCGGCATCTTGATGAGGCGGACATCTACTGGCTCGAGGAACCCGTGGTCTGCGAGGACTTCGCCGGCTACCGCCGGGTCGCCGCCGCGCTGCGCACCCGCGTGGTCGGCGGAGAAAGCCATTTCACGCGCTTCGACCTGCGCCCATTCTTCGAGAATCCGAGCACACCCATCCTGCAACCCGATCCCATGCGGGGCGGCCTCACGGAACTGCGCAAGATCGCGGCGGTCGCCGACACCTGGGGAATCCACATCGCGCCGCACTGTTTCCACGAGTTGATGGTGCATGTACTGGCGTCGGTGCCCAACGCCAGCTACCTCGAATACATGGACTGGAACGACGACCTTTGGGTAACCCCGGCCATTCCGGTGAACGGGATGCTGCGGCCCCCGGAAGCACCCGGCCACGGCCTGGAGTTCAGGCCGGAGATCCTTCGCGATTGTCGGATCGGTGGATTCGAGGCAACGTCTTGAGGTCGCCGTACCCAGCTCCTCACCGTTGCCCGACGTAAGCACGAAACACGCCGAGTTCCGTCTCGCATCGCACACCCTCGAACCCGCTCTGCGTCAGTACACGCAAGATGATCTCGGGTGGAACGCAGTTCTCGATGGTGTCCCAGTGGTAGCGCATGAGAGTCTCCGTCGCGACGCTCAGGGTAGCAATACGGGAGAGGAGCGGGACGAATCCGCCAAAATACAGGCTGCCCAGAGCGTACGGTACGCGCCTGATCGGACGGGTGATCTCGAGCAACAGTACCGTGCCCCCCGGGCGCAGCACGCGACGGAATTCCCCGAATGCGACTTCAAGGTCGGAGACGTGGCGTAGGGCGTAACCCATGCTGAGAAAATCAACGCTGGCGTCAGCGATGGGCAGCGCTTCGGCCCCGCCCTGGATCAGCGAAATTCCGAGCGATCGGCGCGCCTGGGCCAGCATGTTCGCGCTGATGTCGAGGCCGGTCACCAATGCCCGATTTCCGGTGATCCGCACCGCCTCACGCGCCACCAGCCCTGTTCCCACCGCCACGTCGAGCACAAATGCTCCGGAACGCAGGCCAGCCCGGCGCAACGCCCGGCGTCGGTACGAGGCACCGGTGCCGAGCGACAGCAGCCAGTTGATGCGATCATAGTACGCCGCCGTGCGGTCGAAGGCTCCACGGACGAAGCTCGCCCGTTCCTCCGCCGTCGCATAGTGGTCGGAAAGCAAAGGGTGCGGTCGCGTGGCTGCTTGCTTCGTGCCGCCCATCGGCCGGCTCCTCTTGATAATCCCGCATGGACCGGCGCGCTGCCTAGGCGATAGGTTGGCGCCACCTCCACAGCGGATGCCGATACACTGAAGGGCGCCACAGCGCGATGCGAACTTCCTCCCCGGGCAGTCTGACCGCGCCGCGAAGCAGCCGAAGTGGACTGGGGCGAGCATTCGAATACCCGTTGTTTTACGCCATGCTCGCTTTGTTCGGGATCATCAGTTTGGGCTGGAGCCTGCCTGCCGGGCTTCTTTACCGGCTGCTGCCCCGCCGGGTCGGGCGGTCGCTCGGCCAGTTCATGATCATGGCTGGGTTTCGCCATTTCCTCGGCTGGATGTGGCTGTGCGGGATCGCACGCTGCGACCTGACGGCGCTGGACGCGCTTCGCGGGGAAGGGCGGCTGGTGATCGTGCCGAACCATCCCTCGGTGCTCGATGTCGTGTTGGTCAGCTCGCGGTTGCCGCGGGTGACGTGCATCATGAAGGCGGAGCTTCTCGACAGCCCGTTCCTGGGCGGCGGCGCACGGCTTGCCCGCTACATCCGCAACGACACGCCGCTTACCCTGATCCGCTCGGCCGCGGCTGAGCTACGCGCCGGGCGGCAATTACTGATATTCCCAGAAGGGACCCGCACCGTCGATCGGCCGCTGAACGCCTTCAAGGGCGGCTTCGCGGCGATCGCGAAGGCTGCCGGCGCCCCGGTGCAGACCGTGTTCATCGAGACCAATTCGCGTTACCTCGGCAAGGGCTGGCCGCTGTTTCGCAAGCCGGCGTTCCCGCTCGTGTACCGCGCGAGGCTCGGGCGCCGCTTCGAGGTGGAGGGCAGCGCGCACGTTTTCACCGAGCGGCTGGAGGCCTATTTCCGCGAGGAACTCGAGGCGAGGGCATGAGCGTCCGCTCGGCGACGCATCTGGTCGTTATCCCGAGCTACAATACCGGCGCCAGACTGCTGCAGACCGTTCGTGACGCGCGCCTCGCATGGAACCCGGTCTGGGTGGTGGTGGACGGCAGCACCGATGGCAGCGACGCGGCGGTCCAGCGCCTCGCGGCGACGGACGACGGTCTGCGTGTGTTGACCCTGCCGGAAAACCGCGGGAAGGGCGCGGCGATCCTGTACGGGTTGAAGGCGGCGGCGGCCGAGGGCTTCACCCATGTGCTCAGCATGGATTCGGACGGCCAGCATCCGGCGGGGCACATCGCATCGTTCATGGCGGCCTCGCGCGA
>JBDTFI010000448.1:0-2817 GCA_039938035.1 Acetobacteraceae bacterium
AAAGCGGGCCGTATCGGGATTTCGCGGCGTCGGACGCGACGGTGCGCGCGCTCGCCGGGCTCGTGCATCTGGTCGGGCCGGTGGACGGGCCGCCGATCCTGGCGAGCCCTGACGGGCAGGCCGGCTACCTCGGCGGCCTCGCTGCCTTCATCGCGGCCGCGTCCGGGCTGCTCGGGCGCGAGCATGGAAGCCGGCGCTTCGAGGTGAGCACGCACGAGGCGCTCGTTACCGTCGCGGAGTACGAGACGGCCGTCTCGCTGTCGGGGCTCGGCCGGCGGCGGAACGGGGTGAACCGGTTCGGGCGGAATTATCCGGTCACGATCTATCCCACCAAGGCGGGATTGCTGGGCGTCACCGTCGTCACGCCCGCGCAGTGGCGGGGGTTCTGCGCGATGCTCGGCCGGCCCGACCTGATCGAGGAAATCAGATATTCGGTGAACGTCGATCGGATCGTCCACGCCGACGAACTGGATGCGATCTTCGCGCCGATCGTGGCGGAGCGCACGGCGGCGGAGTGGTTCCAGCTCGGCCTGCGCCACAAGCTGCCGCTGTGCATCGTGCCGACGATGGCCGATCTGCTGGATCAGGCGATCAACCGCGAGCGCGGCGTCTTCGCCCCCGTGCGGATCGGCGGCGCAACGTTCGAGGCGCAGGTGCTGCCCCAGCACCTGACCCGCACGCCACCCCGCCAGGGCGGGACGGCGCCGCTCGCCGGCACCCATGCGGGCGGCTGGTCGAGCACCGGGAGCGCTTTGCCGCCCGCCCCGAGACCGGCGCTCGCGGGCAGCTTCCCGCTCACGGGGGTGCGGATCATCGATCTGACGATGGGCTGGGCCGGGCCGGCGGCGACCCGCCACCTCGGCGATCTGGGCGCCGAGATCATCACGGTGGAGGCGTGCCAGTACCCGGACTGGTGGCGCGGCACCGACAAGCGGGCGGCGTTCTTCGACGAAAAGCTCTACGAGAAAAGCTACTGGTATCACGCGATGAACCGCAACAAGCTGGGCGTGACGCTGGACCTGACGACCGCCGACGGAAAGGATCTGCTCAAGCGGTTGGTGGCGGGCGCCGATGCGGTTATCGAGAATTATTCGGTGGAGGTGCCGCCGAAGCTCGGGCTCGACTACGCGGCCCTGCGGGCGGTGCGGTCGGACATCGTCATGGTCTCCATGCCGGCGTTCGGCACCGGCAATGCGTGGAGCACCGGTCGGGCTTACGGGTCCACCCTGGAGCAGGCCTCGGGGCTGCCGACCCTTACCGGGTTCCCCAGCGATCCGCCGACGATGAACCACACCGCCTATGGCGATCCGGTGGGCGGGTTCAACGCCGCCGCCGCCCTGCTGATCGCGCTGATCCATCGCAAGCGGACCGGCGAGGGGCAGCTGATCGATCTGTCGCAGGTCGAGTGCATGATGCCGATGGTCGCCCCGGCGTTGATCGCCCAATCGGCGCTGGGCGTCACGCCGCCCCGGCTGGGGAACCGCCATCCGGTCCACGCGCCCCAAGGGGCGTTCCGCTGCGCGGGCGAGGATGCGTGGGTGGTCCTGACCGTCACCACCGAGGCGGCGTGGCGCGGCCTGTGCGGCGTTCTCGGGCTCGAGGACCTGGCGGGACTCGATGCCGCGGAACGGCATGCACGCGCGGGCGAGATCGAGGCGGCGATCAGCTTGTGGGCGGTGGGGCGCACCGCCGATGCGGCGATGGCGGCGTTGCAGGACGCGGGCGTGGCGGCCGGCGCCTCCCGCGCGCCGCTCGACCTGCCGCGCGACCCGCATCTGGGCGCGCGGGGGTTCTGGCGGGAGGCGGATAATCCGTTCATGGGCCGCCATCTGCACGCCGCCGCTCCGTTCCGGGAGGGATCGGCGCCGTATCCGCTGGTGCGGCCGTCGCCGACACTGGGAGAGCATAACGCGGAGGTGCTTGGCCGCCTGCTGGGCCTCGGTCCGAAGGACCTGGCCCGCCTATCCGCCGCCGGCGTCATCGGGACCGAGGCGGTCGCGAAAGCGGGCTGAGCTGCCATGCCGGGCGCGCTTGTTGAAGCGGGATACCTTTCTTCCTAGGATAGTTGACGTGGCGCGGGCCGGGTCGCAGAAGAACGACCCCGTCAGGGATAGGAGAGTCCGGCCTTGCAGCCGACCGACATCAAGAACCCGGATTACTTCCACAAGGTCGTCGATTGCCAATGGGCGTGCCCGTCTCATACGCCGGTCCCCGAATACATTCGTCTGATCGCGGCGCAACGCTATGCCGACGCGTACATGGTCAACTGGAAGTCCAACGTCTTTCCCGGCATTCTGGGCCGCACCTGCGACCGGCCATGCGAGCCGGCGTGCCGGCGGGGCCGGGTCGAGGAAGAACCGGTGGCGATCTGCCGGCTGAAGCGGGTCGCGGCCGACTACAAGGGCGACATCAAGGCGCTGCTCCCCTCCCCCGCCCCGGCGACGAACGGCAAGCGAATCGCCCTGGTCGGTGCCGGTCCCGCCTCCCTGACAGTCGCCCGCGACCTCGCCGTGATGGGCTATGAATGCGTGGTCTTCGACAGCGACACCCGTGGTGGCGGGATGATCCGCAGCCAGATCCCCCGCTTCCGCTTGCCCGAGAGCGTCATCGACGAGGAGGTCGGCTACATTACCGACCTCGGCCTCGAGATGCGACTCGGCGAGCGGATCGATAGCCTCAAGGCGTTGCTGGCGCAGGATTTCGCGGCGATCTTCGTCGGCACCGGCGCCCCGCGCGGGCGTGACCTTCAGGTCCCCGGCCGGACGGAGGCGGCGGCGAACATCCATATCGGGATCGATTGGCTGTCCTCGGTGTCGT
>JBDTFI010000449.1:0-3687 GCA_039938035.1 Acetobacteraceae bacterium
TCCTCTCCGAGTTCACGATACTCGCGTACGTCCTCACGCGAGCGCGCCGCCACCTGAAGGAAGCTGACGTGGCGCAGATGCTGCGGGTAGCGGGCGAGCAGCCGGCCGAACGCCTCCATGCGGTTGAGCAGCCCCTTGGAGTAGTCCAGCCGATCCACGCCGATCGCGAGTTTTCGCTCCCCCAGGCTGGTACGTAAGCGGCGTGCCTCCACCCCGCGTTCCGCTTGCGCGGCGGTTCGCGAAAATCCCTCGGCGTCGATGCCGATCGGATCGACGATCGGCATGAAAACCCTGGTGTCGAGGCGGAACTGGCCCGCGCCATATGGCCTGGCGCCCAGCATCTGTTGCACGCAGTCCACGCAGGCCGCGCGATAGGTCTCCGTATGGAAACCCACCACGTCGTAAGAGCACATCGAATCAAGAAGAGCGTCGGCGTGCGGCAGAGCCCGCATGATCGCGGGCGGCCCGAATGGCGTGTGCATGAAGAAGCCGATCCGGTTCCGAACCCCCAAGGCGCGAAGCTCCGCACCCAGGGGGATCAGGTGATAGTCATGGACCCACACCAGATCGGTGGGCAGCAGCAGCTTCTCCAGCGCCGCCGCGAACCGCCGGTTTACCGAACGGTAGCCCTCATAGTCCTCGGTGCGGTAGTTCAGCAGCCCGAGCCGAAAGTGCAGTAGCGGCCACAGTACGCTGTTGGAATAGCCGGCGTAGAAACGCTGATAATCTGACTCGCTCAGGTCTATTGTCGCGAAAGTGATCCCCGCCGAGGTCTGCAGCGCCGGCTCCTGCGCCGGACGGGCACTGCGGCGCCCGCTCCAACCGAACCAAAGAGACCCGGGCGTGAGCGCGTCGGCTAGCGCCACGGCCAGTCCGCCGGCCCTCGGCCCCTTCTCGCTGGGCAGCGGCACGCGATTGGATACCACCACAAGCCGCGCCAAGTTCCAGCCTCCCATCTTTGATTTAGTCGAATCCGAGGCAGCTTGCGCCTCAAAAAAACCCGACCGTCGCGTTCCATTCCATAGCGGGCCGCGCGCGTCGCGTGGGCCAACGGACATCAGAGGACCACAGGACATGCGGATCGCCCAGATCGCCCCACTGACCGAGGCCGTGCCGCCTCGCCTCTACGGGGGCACCGAGCGCGTGGTATCCTACCTCACCGAGGAGTTGGTCCGGATGGGCCACGACGTCACCTTGTTCGCTAGCGGCGATTCCGTGACATCGGCCCGGCTCCATTCAGCGTGGCCGAGCGCGCTGCGCTTCGATGCCGAGTTGCACGACTTCCAGGCGCCGCACGTCCTGATGCTGGAGACCGTGTTCGAGCAGGCGGCCAGCTTCGACGTCCTCCATTTCCACATGGATTATTTTCCGTTCTCCCTGTTCAGCCGCCACCGCACGCCGTTCGTGAATACGTTGCACGGCCGGCTGGACCTGCCGGAGCTGGTGCCGATCTTCGACAAGTTCCGCCAGGTTCCGGTCGTGTCGATTTCCGACGCCCAGCGGCGGCCCTTGCCGCGCGCGAATTTCGTGCGGACCATCTATCACGGGCTGCCGCCGGCCCTGCTCACGCCTCAGCCGGTGAAGCCGGGCTATCTCGCGTTCCTGGGCCGCATCTCGCCGGAGAAGTCGCCCGACCGCGCGATCCGCATCGCCCGGCGCGCCGGCATCCCGATCAAGATCGCCGCAAAGATCGACCGCGTGGATGAAGCATACTACCGGGAGCGCATTCGCCCGATGATCGACGGGCGGCATGTGGAGCTGATCGGCGAGATCGGCGACGCCGACAAATCGGAGTTCCTGAGCGGGGCCGTCGCGTTGCTGACGCCGATCGACTGGCCGGAGCCGTTCGGCCTCGTCATGATCGAGGCAATGGCCTGCGGCACGCCGGTGATCGCCTTCAACCGCGGGTCCGTGCCCGAGGTCGTGGAGCATGGTCTGACGGGCTTCATCGTCGGCGACGAACCAGGCGCCGTCGCCGCCGTCCCACTCGCCGCCGCGCTGTCGCGCACGGCGATCCGGCGTCGCTTCGAGCAGCGATTCACCGTTCATCGCATGGCCGAGGAGTACGTGGACCTCTATGCCGACCTGGGCGCCGAGCGCCGGCCGCTACTGCGACTGGCCACTTGAGGTGGCCTAGCGGAGGCTGGCGTTCAGCCTCGCCAACGCCGCCGCGCCGGGAATCAGCGCCGCCTCGTCCAGCTTGTTGAACGCGGTGTCGACCGTGTGGAGGTGGTGATGCAGATCCTCGGGCTCGGGGTCGACATAAAGCAGGCCCGTCGCGATCTCGCCCGCCGCGCCGCGCTCCTGGAGCCACGTCATCGCCGCGATCCGGTCGTGGACGTTATATTCCGCAGCCAACTTCCGGAGCTTCAGGAGCGTGCCGTCGTGCTGGCGCACGATCTCCACCGTGCCGGGTTCGTACTCGACCGCGATCTCCTCGCGGCTTTCGATCACGTCGAGGTAGTTCACCGCCTCGTTATGCTCGCGCACATAATCGAAGCTCTTGGTGGAGCCGGGGTGGTTGTTGAACGCGACGCAGGGGGAGATGCAGTCGATGAAGGCGGCCCCTTGATGGGCGATCGCCGCCTTGATGAGCGGCACGAGTTGGGTCTTGTCGCCCGAGAAGCTGCGGGCGACGAAGGTGGCCCCAAGCTGGAGCGCGAGGCCGACCAGATCGATCGCCGCGTCGGTGTTGACGACCCCGCGCTTCGATAGCGCGCCCTTGTCGGAAGTGGCGGAAAACTGCCCCTTGGTCAGCCCGTACACCCCATTGTTCTCAACCATGTAGAGCATATTCACGCCACGACGCAGGGCGTGCGCGAACTGCCCGATCCCGATGGAGGCCGTATCCCCGTCGCCCGACACCCCGAGATAGATCAGGTCTCGATTGGCGAGGTTCGCACCCGTCAGCACTGAGGGCATCCGCCCATGCACGGAGTTGAACCCGTGCGAGGCTCCGAGGAAGTAGGTCGGTGTCTTGGACGAACAGCCGATGCCCGACAGCTTGGCGATGCGGTGCGGCGGCAGCGACAATTCGTAGCAGGCGCGCACGATCGCCGCGCTGATCGAATCGTGCCCGCAGCCGGCGCACAACGTCGAAATCGCACCCTCGTAGTCTCGTCGGGTGAAACCCAGCGTATTATTAGGTAGGTCTGGGTGATGCAGCTTCGGCTTGGGCAGGAATGTCATGGCACGGCCTTCCGAAGCGGGACCACCTTGAGCGCTCCGGTCGCCTCGGCGATCGCATCGGCGATGAAGCGCGCGGTGATCGGGGAGCCATCATAGTGAAGCATCCGCGTCAGCCGGGCGGGGTCGATCTCCAACTCGTTGATCAGCAGGGTCCGCAACTGGGCGTCGCGGTTCTGCTCGACGATGAAAACCTGATCATGGGCGTCGATGAACTCGGCCACGTCGTCATGGACCGGGAAGCCGCGGACGCGCAGCAGGTCGATGGCGACGCCGTGCTCGGCCAGATGGTCGACCGCCTCCTCCATCGCCGGTGCGGTCGAGCCGTAATAGATCGCCCCGATCCGGGTCGGCTGCGCCGCCTCCCGCCTGACGGGCGCCGGAACCAGCAGCCGGGCGGTGTGGAACTTCTTCAGCAGCCGCTGCATGTTGTCTTCGTAAGCCGCGCCTTCCTCGGTGTATTTGGCGTAGCGGTTCTTCGACGTGCCGCGGGTGAAGAAG
>JBDTFI010000450.1:0-4474 GCA_039938035.1 Acetobacteraceae bacterium
CGGTCCCTAGCGCCAAATCCTGCTCGATCGCGCGTAGCAACGGCGCCATCAGGTGCGCGACCACCTCGGGCCAGTTCTTCGCCAGCGTCGCCACCGGCACCTCCTGCGTCACGATCCGGTGCGACACCAGGGAGGCGCCGCTTTGCACCCATCTGGCCGCCGGATCGAACAGCACCCGTCCCGACAATCCCCACCACTCGCAGCGGAACATGACCGTCCGGGCGGAGCCAAAGAAGCGGGCGAAGGCACGGGCGTGGCAGACCAGCTCCGCCACTTCGCGAGCAAGCGCGTTCGGGCTGAACCAGGTCCCCGGCTCCATCCCGAGCGAGGCATTCAGCTCCCGCTGATCCTCGCCATAGGCGCGCACGACGCTGGCGAGGCCGCGAGGGGAGACGCGCCAGAAATCCGCCATCTCGCTCGGCGCCACGTCGCGCAGCCAGGCGGTCTCGAGGAAATCGGTGTCCTCGTCGCCGGTCGCGGCGTCGGCCACGAAGCGCCCCCGCACCGCGCGCCGGTAGGGCGGATCGAACATCCGCGTGCCGATGCGGATCAAATCCTGCACGCTGAAGACGCAGCGGCTGAGGAACTCGGGTAGCTGCACGGGCTCCAGCATTTCCGGCCGGTTGAGTTCGAAGGCATAGCTGAGCGCGTAGTGCCGCGGGCCCAGGCTGTCGGCGACCGGGCTGCGCGGCACCAGCGCGCGAAACGCCTCATGCGCGGCATCGTGCCAGAGGCGAAGCCGCTCCGTCAGGTCGG
The DNA here is from genome assembly GCA_039938035.1 of Acetobacteraceae bacterium. Classification (GTDB taxonomy): domain Bacteria; phylum Pseudomonadota; class Alphaproteobacteria; order Acetobacterales; family Acetobacteraceae; genus DATFDN01. The sequence continues at coordinate 757 of JBDTFI010000450.1, forward strand.
GCGCGTCGCGCCGTCCCTCGATGGCCGCGTCGATCAGGCCCAGGAGCGTCTGCCGGTCCTGACGCACGCAGCGGCGCAGCAGCGGTGCCCAGTCCCACGGCCCCTCCATGCGCGCGCTTTCGGGCCGCGGCGCGCCCACCGTTCCGCGCCGCGCCACGCCGTGCCGACGAATGTAGACGGTGCCTCGCTCGATCAGACGCTCGCCATTCACCGTCGGGCCGTCGCGGCGGATGAAGACCGGGCTCGCGCCGTGACCGGGAATCCGGATCACCGGATGGTCATCGCCGATCGCCGAGCGGATGATCGCGACCTCGCAGCGCGGCGTCGGATCGAGATAGGCGGCGGCGATCGCGGCGACCTTCGCGGCCTCGCACACGGTCGCGAACGGCTCGGTGTCGGTTGGCGCCAACGTGTCCTCGTTGAAGCCGAACGCGATCGCCCCGCCGCCGTCGTTGGCGATCGCCGCGATGTCACGCGCCAACTCCGCCGCGTCCTCCGGGTTGTCGAGATTGCGCCAGCTTTTGTACTCGAGGTTGAGCGCCCGGCACGGCGCGTCAACCATGTCCTGCAGGTGTGCCGGGGGGGCCGGAGCACAAAGATCGTCGGAATCCGCCTCGCGGAGCGGCAGGGATCGGTCGCGCTGGAGAATTTCGAGGGTCATCGGGGGCCAGCTTGGGTTCCGAGGCGTCAGCCTACACCCATCGTTGCCCGTGAGTTCTGAAAGAATGCATAATATGAAGCGCGATAAATGCGTGATCGGAGGCTCCGATGCTTGCCACCCTGCCCGCCGTCAGCCTCACCGCCGTTCCCGGCCGCCGTCGTCAGACGGCGGACATCGCGCGTGAGATCGAGCGGCGGGGTTTCGACGGCATCTTCTGCCCCAGCCTGTTCGCCTCCATGTCGCTATGCGAGGCGCTGGCGTGGAACACCGAACGGGTGATTTTCGGCCCCATGATCGCGCCGATCTACGCGCGCACCACGCCCGACTTCGCCCAGACCGCCGCCTTCCTGCACGAGGTTTCCGGCGGGCGCTTCCGCTTCGGCATCGGCGTCGCCCACGCGCCGAGCCATGCCCGCATGGGCGTCACGCCCGGCAAGCCACTGTCCGACACCAGGGCCTTCGTCGAGAAGCTGCGCGCGGTAGACGGCATCGGCGCCTTGCCGCCGATCATCCTCGCGGCGTTGCGGCGCAAGATGGTGGCGTTGGCGGGCGAGATCGGGCAGGGCGTGGTGTTCGCCAACGCCGCGCGTTCCCACATGGCGGCCTCCCTCGCCGCCTTGCCGGCGGCCACACGCGCCGACACGGGTTTCTTCATCGGTGTGATGATCCCGACCTGCATCGCCGACGATATCGAGGCGGCCAAGGCGGTGAACCGGCGCACGCTCACGGGCTACGCGCGGCTGCCGAACTACCGGAATTACTGGAAGGAAGCCGGCTATGTCGAGGAGATGGAGGCGATCGAGCGCGCCCTCGCCGAGGGGCGCGAGGCCGACGTCCCGCGCCACCTCACCGATCGCTGGCTAGACGACGTGACCCTGTTCGGTTCGGCTTCGCGGGTGCGCGACCGGTTGGACGCATGGCGCGAGGCGGGCGTGCGGACGCCGATCATCGTGCCGTCCTCGGCGTCCGGCAACCAGATGCGCGCGATCGAAGAAATGTTCGCCGCATTCGGATGATCACGCCGTCCCGACCAGCCCACGCGCGAAATCCCCGGCGTCGAACGGGCGCAGGTCCGACGCCTTCTCGCCCACGCCGACCGCGTGGACCGGCAGGCCGAACTGCTCGGCCAGAGCGACCACGATGCCGCCGCGCGCGCTGCCGTCGAGCTTGGTGACCACGAGGCCGGTGACCGCCACCATCTCCTTGAACACCTTCACCTGCTGGACCGCGTTCTGTCCGGTGGTCGCATCGAGCACGAGCAACACCGAGTGCGGCGCCGTCGGGTCCTGCTTGCGCATCACCCGGATGATCTTGGAAAGCTCATCCATCAGCACGGATTTGTTGTGCAACCGCCCGGCGGTGTCGATCAGCAACACGTCCGCACGCTCGTTCTGCGCGCGTTTCAGCGCGTCGAAGGCGAGCCCGGCGGCGTCGCCGTTGGGCGGCCCGGCGATGACCGGGCATCCCGTGCGTTCGCCCCAGACCTGAAGCTGCTCGACCGCCGCGGCACGGAACGTGTCGCCGGCGACCAGCACCGCGCGCAGACCCTGCTCGCGGTACTGCTGCGCCATCTTGCCGATCGTCGTCGTCTTGCCGCTGCCGTTAACGCCGACCACCAGCACGACGTGGGGCTTCAGCGTCGGGTCGAGCACCAGCGGAAGCGCCACGGGGAGCAGAATGGTGGCGATCTCCTCGGCGAGCGCGGTCTTGATCTCCTCGTCGCTTACCTCCTTGCCGAAGCGGGTGCGGCGGAACTCCCGGATCACCCGCTGCGCGACCTCGGTGCCGAGGTCGGCGCTGATGAGCAATTCCTCGAGTTCCTCCAGCGCCTCCTCATCGAGGCGGCGCTTGCGAACGATCGTGGTGATCCCGCCCGACAGCTTCTGCGTGCTGCGCGACAGGCCTTCCTTGAGGCGCGAGAAGAAGCCGCCGAGCGCCATCTAGATTGCCTCGGCCAACAGGCCCTGCTCGGTTGCCGCCGTGACCCGCGCGGCCAAAAGCCGGCCGGGCGACGCGGGTGCGGCGAGACGCACCGGTGCGAAATGCTCGGAATGCCCGTCATTCGCGGCCTCGGTCAGCAACGAAATGGTGCCACCCACTTGGCCCGCGAAGAACCGCCCGGCGGCGGCGCGGCCGACGTCGCGCAGCATCGCAGCGCGCTGGCGGCGCACGGGCTTCGCCACGGCGGGCATCCGCGCGGCCGGCGTGCCGGGGCGCTCGCTGTACGGGAAGACATGCAGGAACGGCAACTCGGCCTCGGTGACGAACGCCAGCGTCTCCGCGAACAGCGCATCGGTCTCCGTCGGAAAGCCGGCGATCAGATCGGCCCCGATCGCGATGCCGGGCCGCAGCGCACGGGCGCGCGTGATGACCGCGTGGGCGCCCGCCGTCAGGTGGCGGCGCTTCATGCGCTTCAGAATCAGGTCGCTGCCCGCCTGCAAGGACAGATGCAGATGCGGCATCAACCGGGGCTCCTCCGCGATCAGCTGCCAAAGATCGTCATCGACCGCCGCCGGATCGAGCGACGAGAGGCGCAGGCGCGGCAATTCGGGCACCAGCGTCAGCAGCCGGCGGACCATCGCGCCAAGACTCGGGTTGCCCGGCAAATCCCTACCATAACTCGCGATATCGACGCCGGTGAGTACCAGTTCCCGATAGCCGGAGGCCACCAGCGCGCGCGCCTGCGCCGCCACCGCACCGATCGGGACCGAGCGGTTGGCGCCGCGCCCGAACGGGATCACGCAGAACGTGCAGCGATGATCGCATCCTTGCTGCACCTGCACGAACGCCCGCACCCGTCCGGCGAATTCCGTCACCGGATGCGCCGTTGTCTCGCGCGCCGCCATGATGTCGCCGACCGCGCCGGGCGCGTCCGGCGCCCAACTTTCCGCCCGCAGCTTCTCGGCATTGCCGAGCACGCGGGAAACGCTCGGCAACGCGGCCCATGCGGCGGGATCGATCTGCGCGGCGCAGCCGGTGACGACGATGCGCGCGTCCGGGCGTTCCCGGCCCGCGCGGCGGATAGCCTGGCGGGCCTGGCGTTCCGCCTCGGCGGTC
>JBDTFI010000451.1:0-2602 GCA_039938035.1 Acetobacteraceae bacterium
CGGATGCTGACGGAACTCCGCGGTGCGAAGCTGCTGGCCGGAGTCCGCGGCGTCCCTCCCGCCGACCTCGACGCCGTCGCCCGCGCCATCGCCGCGATCGGCGAGGCGGCACTCGCGCTGGGGCCGACGCTCGATGCGCTAGAGGTCAACCCGCTCTGGGTCCGGGGCAGCCAGGTGGAGGCACTGGACGCGCTGGCGACGTCCATCTGACGCCGAACGCCGCCGCCCTTCACCTCTCCCTCCGGGAGAGGTCGGCGCGTAGCGCCGGGTGAAGGGCCTCTCCCGTCCTACCCCACCGTATCCCGTCCGATCTCCAGGAACTTCTCCCGCCTTCGCGTCCTTAGCGTCGCCCCGTCCAACCCCAGCAGCGGGGACAGTTGCTCCTCCACCGCCTGCCCGACGGCGCGCACTGCGTCGGCCGGCGCTCGATGCGCCCCGCCCATCGGCTCGGTGACGATCGCATCGATCAGCCGCAGCCGCAGCAGATCCTCGGCGGTCAGCTTCAGCGCGTCCGCCGCCGCCGGCGCCTGCGCGGCGTCGCGCCACAGGATGGTGGCGCAGCCCTCCGGCGGGATGACCGAATAGATCGAATGTTCGAGCATGATCGTCCGGTCCCCGGCGGCGAGTGCGATCGCCCCGCCCGAGCCACCCTCGCCGACGATCGTCGCGACCAGCGGCACCGGCGCGCTCAGGCAGGCCTCGATGCCCCGCGCGATCGCCTCCGCTTGCCCACGCGCCTCGGCGTCCGCGCCGGGAAACGCGCCGGACGTATCAACGAAGCTCAGGATCGGCAAACCGAACCGCCCGGCCAGCTCCATTAGCCGGCGCGCCTTGCGGTAGCCCTCGGGGCGGGCCATCCCGAAATTATGCGCGAGCCGGCTTTCCGTGTCCGAGCCCTTCTCGGTGCCGATCACCATGACCGCGCGCCCACGGAACCGCCCCATCCCGCCCAGCACGGCGCTGTCCTCGGCGAAGGCGCGATCCCCGGCGAGCGGGGTGAACTCGGTGATCAGCCCCTCGATGTAGGCACTCGCTTTCGGCCGGTCCGGATGGCGCGCCACCTGCGTCTTCTGCCAGGGGCTCAGCTTCGCGTAGAGCGCGCGAAGCTGACGGTCGGCCTTCTCGGTCAGCCGCTCGACCTCCTCGGCGATGTTGATGCCGCCCGGCTCGGACATCCGCCGCAGCTCGTCGATCTTGCCTTCCAGCTCGGCGAGTGGTTTCTCGAAATCCAGGAAATGGCGCATGAGAGCCGGGCTTTACCACGAATCCCGGCGGCGGAAAGGGCGCGGCGGAAGCCGAAAAAAAGTCGCGCCTTCTGTCGATCCTGGCCAGTCTCGCGCGTCTGAGGGCTGGAAGGGCCGCGTCCATGCGGTTCCACCCAGGCCCGAGGAGGGGCACGACGATGCAATACATGCTGCTGCTGTATGAGGATGAGACGGTATTCGGGCCGGACAAGAGCGGTCCCGCCATGGGCGAGATCCGCCCCAAGCACCTAGCCCTGGCCGCGGAACTGGGAAGCGTGCGGGTCAGTGGCGCCGGGCTGAAAAGCACCAGCGCCGCGACCACCGTGCGGACCACGGGCGGCGTAAAGACGATCCATGACGGCCCATTCGCCGAGACCAAGGAACAACTCGGCGGCTACCATTTGATCGACGTGCCGGACCTCGACGCCGCGATCGCCTGGGCCAGGAAGGTGCCGCTGGCGGGCAACGGCGCGGTCGAGATCCGCCCGCTCCTCCGCGGCGGGTGAGCGGCGGCGCGCTCGATCGCGCCGTACGGGAGGTGGGCGCGCGCATCGTCGCCGCGCTCGCCGCCCGCTTCCGCGATCTCGACATCGCCGAGGATGCCTTCGCCGAGGCCTGCGCGCGGGCGGCGGAGGCGTGGCCGCGCGACGGCGAGCCGCGCGACGCCGCCGCCTGGCTCTACCGGGTCGCCCAGCGCAGCGCCTTCGACGCATTGCGCCGTCGACGCACAAGCGAACGCCTGCCGCCCGAACCGCCGGAGCTCGCGCCCAGCGCGGAGGACGCGATGATCGACGACGCCGCCCTGATCCCGGACGAGCGGCTCCGGCTCATCTTCGTGTGCTGTCATCCGGCGGTGGCGGCGGATGCCCGCGCCGCGCTCACCTTGCGGCTGGTCTGCGGCCTGTCGACCGCCGAGATCGCCCGCGCCTTTTTGCTTGCCGAGCCGACGCTGGCCCAACGCCTGGTGCGCGCCAAGCGCAAGATCGCCGAGGCCGGCGTTCCCTTCGAGGTACCCGGACCCGAGTCGTGGCCCGACCGGCTTGACGCCGTGCTGTCCACGCTCGAAGTCGCCTATGCCAAGGCGCACGAGGACGCCGCCGGCGCCGGGCCGCACGCGGGCTACGCCTCGGAGATGCTGGAGTTGACCCGCGTGCTCGCCGACCTGCTGCCCGAGGAGCCGGAGGCGCTCGCGCTCGCCGCCCTGGTCCGCTACGCCGAGGCGCGGCGGGGCGCGCGGCTCGACGCGACGGGAGCGATGGTGACGCTGTCGGAGCAGGACCCGGCGCTTTGGCGGCGCGAGCTGATCGAGGCCGGCGGCATATATCTGAGGCGCGCCGCCGCCTGGGGGCCGCCCGGGC
>JBDTFI010000452.1:0-4281 GCA_039938035.1 Acetobacteraceae bacterium
TGAGGTGGTCCCCATCGCCTGGACAGTTCGGCGACCTGGGTAAGCTTGGTTCTGGGTTCCGTCAGGCCGCCAACTTCTCCTGCTCCAAGTAGGCCTCGTCCGGCGTCCGCCCTGCCAGCCCGGAATGCGGCCGATCGGCATTATAATAGCCGATCCAGCTGGCCAGTCGTGCCCGCGCCTCCGAGCCGGTCTCGAAGGCATACAGATAGACGCACTCGTATTTCAGGCTGCGCCACAGCCGCTCGATGAACACGTTGTCCATCCAACGCCCGCGACCATCCATCGAGACCCGCACCGAAGCCTCAGTCAGCAGCTCGGTGAACCGCGGCGAGGTGAACTGGCTGCCCTGGTCGGTGTTGAAGATCTCCGGCGTTCCGAACCGCGCCAGCGCTTCCTCCGTCGCGGCCAGGCAGAACTCCACGTCCATCGTGTTGGACAACCGCCACGTCAGCACCTTACGCGTCGCCCAGTCCATCACCGCCACGAGGTAAAGAAAACCCCGACGCATCGGAATATACGTGATGTCGGCACACCACACTTGGTTCGGTCGAGAGATGATCATGCCCCGCAGCAAGTACGGATGCACCCGCTGCTCGGGGTGCGGCACCGTCGTCCGCGGACGCTGATAGATCGGCGTCAGTCCCATCAGAGCCATGAGCCGGCGCATCCGCTTGCGGCCAACCGCGTGCCCCTGACGGCGAAGATGACGCGCCATCTGGCGTGCGCCATACCACGGGGTTGCCAGAAACTGCTCGTCGATCAGGCGCGTCAGGGCCAGGTTCTCCGCACTCTCGTCCACCGGCTGGTAGTAAAACCCCGACCGGCTGATCGAAACCAGGTCGCACTGCCGCGCCACCGACAACGCACGGTTTCCAGGCTCGACCATCTGCCGCCTCCGGTCCAGGCTCATCGACCGGAGGCCTTCGCCAAAAAATCCCGTTCCACCAGCAACTTACCAATCTTGGCGTGCAATCCCTCAAGTTCCTCCTCCCGAGCCACTTGCTTCGCTTCCGACCGCCCGGAAAAGACCAAGGCGAGGCCCTCGACAGCCTGCCGCTTCCAGCCCGAGATCATCGTCTGATGGACGCCGTGCTTGGCCGCGAGCTGAGACACCGTCAGCTCCCCGCGCACCGCCTCAAGAGCAACCTTTGCTTTGAATTCAGCCGAGTAGCGCTTCCGCTTCCCACTCATTGCGCTCGTCCCTCTCAGGGCGAACCAAGCTTAACCTCCTGTCCGAATTCCGGGGACCACCTCAAAATAACCTGGACCGCCGAACGCGCGCTGGATGCGATGATGTCCGCCATCGGGCCGTCATCGGCGTGGGCGCGCCCAGCGAGGAGGAGCACCCAAGCGCAAACCAGTGCCCGGAACGCGGCTACTCGCATACGAACTTCCAGGCGGCATTCAGCGCGATCTCACTCTGCTTCGGCGGCAACTGGGTAAATGCGTCAGCCAAATCCTTCCATGCCCCTCCGGCAGCATGCATCGCGGCCAGCCTCGTTGGCGTCTCGGTGAGACGACCCGGGGAAAAGCGGTTGCATTCTCCAACGGATTGACTGCTGAAAAGTCCGGTGCCGACTTCACCCATCTGCGGCAATGGTCCCACCGACTGACCCTTCGGTACGATCCCGTACGAATGGTAGGCAATGATCGCGCGCGCCTCTTGGCTTGGATAGCCTGCTCTGACAAGCTCATGAATTTGCGATTGAACCGACGGCGCAGCTAGGTCATGCGTGCGTGCAAACAAGCTGGCACCCACGCCGATAACTCCGGCAAAGCCAAAAGTAGCGGCCTTCCGAGAGTAGTTCGAAATGCCGTTTTGAGATTTGCCGGACAGGCCGAAAAGTCCGCCAGTAAGGCGGCAAGTGCCGTTACAACCGTCCCCACGACGGCATGCACGGACAAGCCGAGTAGAAGGCCGGTGAAGAGACCAAGTGCCACCCCAGATAGTAGATCCGACCGCTGCTCGCTCACACCCAACCCAAAGAGACGAATGGAAGGACTTTCTTAATGGTGCTGGAACTTACCCGCGCAATCAAGTCCGGAGGTCTTTTTGTGCCCCACGACCAAATGCTGCAGTCTAACACGACCTGATTAGGCGCCCTCCCGCCAAAGAATGGCCCCCGCCACCGTCACCGCCACGCAACCGACCGCACACAACGTCGCGTAGCCCGCGTCCTCCACCAGCAGCCCGCCGACGACCCCCCCGATCGTGGCCGCCGCTGCGTTGCTCGCATTCAGCAGCCCCACGCCCTCGCCGCGGCGCGTCGGGTCTAAGGTCGCGGACAGCGTGTTGCCGCTGACCGCCAGCAGCGGCCAGAGCACCTGCGTTCCCGCGAAGCCGGCGAGGATCGCCCAGACGGCCCAACCGCCGCCGATGAAGCCGAGCGCGGCCATCGCGGCCAGCAACACGGCGCGGCCGGCGAAGCCGGTCAGCAGGACGCGCGCCGCCGATACCCTCGCCTCCCACCGTCCGACCGGGCGGTAGAACGGCAGGCTGAGGCCGATCCCGATGGCGTAGGCGACCGACGGCACGAGCGCGGAGGTTCCGTATTCGTGCGTCATCGCCACCGGCAGCATGGCCGAGACCGCGTTCGTCGCGGTGTAGGACAGCATCCATACGCCGAGGAACCGCATCAACGCCCCGGACGGGAGGTCGACCAGCGCTTTCAGTCCGCGCAGGCTGATGCGGTGAAACTGCCGATGCGTCGCCCCGGCCTCGCCGCCCACGGCCGGCCTCGGGGCGACCGCCGCGCGCGGGACCGGCTCACCCGGCGCGGGCGCGTAGCGCCAGGCGATCAGGGCGCCCAACAGAAGGGCCGCCGAAGCAGCCTCGAACGCGGCCCTCGGGCGCGACAAAGCCAGCGCGCCGGCCAGGATCAGACCGGCGACCTGACCCGCGCTGATCCAGGATTGCAGGGCGCCGATCCGCTGGTCCCACTCGGCGGATGGCGCGATCTCCACGATGAACATGGTGCCGACCGTGCTCGCCGCGATCACACCGAAGCCCGCCGCCATCGCGAGCGCCAGACGGGCGGGAAGTCCCGTCACGAACGGGAACAGGCCCAACGCGAACGCGGCGAACAGGAGCCCACCGACCAACAGCACGCGATGGCGCTGACGACGATCGCTCCACGCCCCCAGCATGGGCGCGGCCAGTCCCGACAGCGAGAAGGCACTGTAGGTCAGCCCCGCGTCGAGCCCATGCTTGGCCGATAGCGGCAGGAGAATGGGGGCGACCCCGTTCTGCACGAGGCCGAGCACAGCATAGGCGATATACCAGGTCTCGAAGGGTCGAGCGGACTGCACGCGCGCCGCTAAGCCATCGGATCCGGGGGCGGCAGCTGACCTTCCGGAAACGGGATGAATTCGCTATGGTCAAGGTCGGGAAGCTTCATTCGCCCCGCTTTGCCAATCCGTTTTGGCTTGTGGTCGTCGAGAGTCATTACCAGTTCGATCATTGGCCTACCCCATGTGCGTTCCGTGGCCAGGCATCGCCATGGGCATATCCCCCTGCGCGGCAGGGTGCGACCCCAGGGCAGCGTCTTCTCCGCGAACCCGACGAGCGTGATCGCCGCCATGGCCGCGATGTTCATGATACCAAGCGGAAACAGGATCGCGAACAGGAGCCAGCAGCAGCTGAGGCAATAGACGCCGTGCAACAGGCCCATGCGTAGCGCGCCCATCGCCCGTCGCGCCACGCGGTCATCATGAAAGTAATCGGCGTGCGGGACTTCGACAGGCAGACATCCTTTAGCGGCGTGCGCTGATAAAGGCCCGCCGCGACAAGGACGGCGGCGCCGATGCGCGCGACCGTCGCCGGCGACAGTGCGGCGTGCTCGCCGATGGCCTCGGCGGCACTGGCGCCCGCATAGGCGACGACGGCCGCCAGCGTCCACACAAGCATATAGACCGCCACGAACACCCAGGTTGAAACGAACGCCTTGCCGCGCTGGCGCTTGCCCGCCTGCACACGATGGAAGGTGAGGATCATGGGCGCGGCGGTCGGAAACGTCATGGCCACCATCATGACCACCCCAATCAGCAGAAACAACGGTCCATCATTCCCGCCTGTGAAACCGTCCCGGCAAGCCAGCATCATGCAAATTCAACACTACCCGCCGCTCCACGACGGCGGCGATCAACGTTTCGTTCATCACGGTCGGGCACGATGGCGACCCCCCGGAGAGGGGATAAGCGACGTCGTTACGTGGGAGCCCGGATTCCGTGCATATCGGCATTGTCATCCCGGCCCACGACGCCGCGCCCTGGATCGCCGAT
>JBDTFI010000453.1:0-2997 GCA_039938035.1 Acetobacteraceae bacterium
CGCCTGGAGGAGGCGGAGGCGATCCTGTTCAAGGCCTGGACCGGCGAGCCCTTCACGCATCATGGCCGATTCTGGGACATACAGGTGCCGATGCTTCGTCCCCGGCCATTCTCGCCACGGCCGCCGATGATCCGCGCGGCCTCGGGCGAGGCGTCAATGGTGGAGCTGGCGCGTCAGGGACGGCCGTTCCTGATGAACGTGCAATCCAACGAGGTGACTCGCCACCGCATCGATCTCTATTGTCGCACGCTGCGCGAGAGCGGACACGATGACGCCGCCATCGCGCGGTGTCTCGACGATTGCTGGGCTTGGCGCAACGTGGTCGTCGCCGAGACGGACGCCGAGGCCGCTCGCGTCGGGATCCCCGCCTTCGAGGCGATGCAGACCCAGCGCGCGGCGATGCGCGAACGCATCTATGCCGAAACCGGCCAGCGGCTGCACGCGCCAGCGCCGGCGGTGCCGGCGGCGCGCACTGTGGTGGAGCACGCATTGATCCACGGCTCTCCGGCCACGGTGGCCGAAGCCCTCTCGAAGGTGGCGGCGACCGGAATCGGCGGGCTGATCATGCAGTTCCGGCTCGGGCCGATGCCCTACGAGGTCGCGGCGCAAAGCCTGTCGCTGTTCATGCACCAGGTGCGGCCGGCCCTGGGTGGGCAGCGGCCACCGCTCCCCCGATAGGGTCAGGGGATCCAGGACGTCTCGAGCAGCGTGTTGCCCTGGGCGGGTGTCGGGGTCACGGCGTTTGGGCGGGCCGCGCCCGCGCCGGGCGGAGCCCGCTTTGCGAGCATCCGGGTGACGTCGCGGATGTCGGCTACTTTCTCCAGCGACTCCAGCCGCTCGAACAACGGCAGGATGTCCTGTTTCGGCAGCGCGCGGCGACCGCAATCGTAGAACTTCTCCCATAACTCGTCGCTCGACATCGGGTTGTCGCCGCCGCGGCCAATCAGCCCATCCACGCGGCGCGACAAAATCCGGCCATCCCGCAGGGTCACGCGCACCTCGGCGCCGAACTGGTCCGCGGCGTCGTCGGCCATGTCCGGGTGTGGCCGCGCGGTGGTCCTGCCCATGATCTCCCGGATCGCCGGGTCCAGGTGCGCATTGCCCTCGAAATGGTTCAGCCGAACGGCACCATCCACCAAAGCGCGGGCCACGACGTACTGCACCGAGAATTTGGCGGCCAGTGGCGTCCTGGGATCCGGGTTGTCGGTATGCGGCAGGCGACGCCTGTGCGGCATGATCTCGATCCGCTCCACGGCCGAAGCCGTCACGCCCTCCTCCTGGCGCAGCGCCAGCATCATCGCCACGGCCGGGTGCGTGCTGCCGCAACAAGGGAACTGCTTCAGTCCCATCGTCGGACTCGTCACTTCAAGCGGGTTGGCCCAGTTCGCGAACATCAGTTCGGCGTCGTAGTTCCCGGCGCCGTTATAGGCGTTCAGGAAGCCCTGCTTGTGCTCCAGCGCCGCCGGGTTGGCGTCGTACCCGGCTTCGGCGAGGAGTGCCGCCAACAGCCCGTTGCGCGCGCACTGGCCCACATGCAGCGGTTTGACCATGGTGCCGAAGTTCGCCTTGACACCCGACGCGAGGGACGCGGCGATGGCCAGCGCCACGGCCAGCTTCGCCTCGTCCAGCCCGATCATGTGACCGACCGCGGACGCGGTGCCGAACACGCCCAACGTGGCGGTAGGGTGCCAGCCTTTGTCGTAGTGATGAAAATTCACCGCGCGGGCCAGCCGGATCTCCGCCTCGATCCCCACGACGTAGGACTGGATAAGCTGCGCGCCGGACAAGCGCCGCTCCTCCGCTATCGCGATAAGCGGCGCCACCAGCGGCACGGATTGATGGCCGCCCATTGGCTGGCTGAAGTCGTCATAGTCGAGCGCGTGCGACGCGGTGCCGTTGACGAACGTCGCGTCCAGCGCTGACGTTTTGCGATCCGTCCCGAACAGGGTGCAAGAGCCAGCGGCTGCCGCGACGCCCGGCGTGCGCAGCAGGTTGGTCGTGCAGGGCTCGACCGTGCCGGCCAGCGCGACGCCCAAGGTGTCGATGATGGCGGTGCGGGCCAAGACGATCGCCTGCGGTGTCATCTGCGCCGGTCCGAACGCCCGGATGCGCTCCGCCAGACGTTCGATGAGCGTCTGGCCTGTTTCCGCGGCCATCACGCGCTGATCCCTTCCGGTGCCATCGACCGACTGTTCGATTGCAGCGTCGCCGCGGTGCGCCCGGCGATGCGGCCGAACGTCGCGCCGGAGACCAAGCCGGTGCCGGCCGGATAGTTGTCGTAGAACAGACCGCCGATCATCTCGCCGCAGGCGAGCAGGCCGGGGATGGGCCGCCAATCCGTGCCAATGACCCGCGCTTGCTCGTCCACTTTCAATCCGCCGAAGGTGAAAGTGATGCCGCCGGTCGCGCTGTAGGCATAGAACGGCGGCTTCTCCAGCTTGGTCGCCCAGTTCGTCTTCTCCAACGCGAGGCCGTTGCTGCTGAGGCCGTCCTTCTGGGACGGGTCGAACCCATCGGAGGCATGTTTCGCGGCGGCGTTATACTCCAGGACCGTCTTCACGGCCTGCGGCTTGTTGTCGATGTCCAGCTGCTCGATCAGCTCCTCGATCGTATCGGCGGTGATCGGCTCACTGGTTGAATATCGTGGCTCCAGCAGATGGACGACCTGCGAGTCAAACAGCTGGTAGACCTTGGCGCCCGGCTCGGCGAGGATGGCGCGGCCATACTTCGCGTAGGTGAACATGGCGCCGTCCTCGCCCTCGTTGACGAAGCGGTTTCCGTTGCGATTGATCATGATGCCGTACAGGTAGCTCAGCCGGTTGCTGCGATCGGTCAACTCGCGCGGCGCGAAATTGCCCCAATCGGCCGAAATGGGGGTGGCGTGGCAGCCGCTCCACTGACCCCACGGCATCGCGCCGATCGCCAGGGCCATGCGCAGCCCGTCGCCCTGGTTGTGCGGCGTACCACGCACCTTGGCGGCGCCCACCAGGGGGCCGA
>JBDTFI010000454.1:0-2613 GCA_039938035.1 Acetobacteraceae bacterium
CCGTTCCCGCTTCGCCCTCTGGTCTCGCGTGACCCCCGCCGCCTGACCGCGCCCGGCCGACAGATGCCGCAACGGGATCAGGAGGCAAGGCGAGGTGCCGGGTTCTGAACAAGCATCGGCATGGCGTGCCGGCTGGCGCGGTCTACATCGGCCGATGCTCGCAATGGGGCAATCTGTTCCGGATCGGCCCCGATGACGACCGCGCCACCGTCATCGCGAAGCGCGAGCGCTGGCTCGCCGACCAGCATCTCTGTTGCGCGCGCTCGACGAACTGCGCGGGCGCGATCTCGTCTGCTTCTGCGCGCCGCTCGCCTGTCATGGCGACCTGCTGAAGCGGCTCGCCAATACCAGCCCCGACGAGCGGATCGCGTGGTGGCGCGGCGTCAAGGCCGCCGCTTGAGAGGCAAAGGTTGGCCGGAACGGGTTTGAACCGGAGCGGTCGAGAGAGAGAGTGCCAGCCGGTTCGTCCCGTTCCCACTCTCCCGAGGTTCCCTTCATGAACATCCTCTCCGCTTCCGCGGCGGCCCATCCGGCCACGCCGATTTCCGTCGCTGTCGATCCCGCCACCGCTATCGCCGCGGCCGCCCTGCATCTTCTCCCTCATCTCGAGCGCGGCCAGCGCATCGACGCCATCATCCTTCGCGCCAGCATGGAGACCGCCTTCGGTGCGTCAGATACGTCAGGCGCCTGGGACTGGAAAACCGCCTATGACGCGTGTGAGGCGGCAACGGTGCTGTTCCTGCGTAAATACGGAAAGGCGCTTCTCCGTAAAGCCGGGTCTCCGGCCGCGACGCTGCCCATGCTCGCGAAGATCGCCGGCCTTCTCCCGACGCACACCCGCCGCTCGGAAGAGAGCGAGACATTCCAGCAGTTCTCGACGCCGATCCCGCTCGGACTGGCGGCGATGACCGCCGCCGCGATCACGCCTGCCGACCGCGTGCTGGAGCCTTCGGCCGGCACGGGCCTGCTCGCCATCCTCGCCGAGATCGCCGGCGGGGCGCTCGTTATGAACGAACTGGCCGAGACCCGCGCAGGCCTTCTCCCCCACCTCTTTCCGGCCATCCCCGTCACGCGCTTCGACGCGGCGCAGATCGACGATCACTTCGGCGCTGGCATCGTGCCGACCGTCGTTCTGATGAACCCGCCATTCTCAGCAATGGCGAACGTCTCCGGCCGCATGGCGGACGCTGCGTACCGCCATATCGCCTCCGCGCTCGCCCGCCTCGCCGACGGCGGCCGGCTGGTGGCGATCACCGGAGCGAACTTCGCGCCAGACGCGCCGGCTTGGCATGATGCCTTCGTCCGTCTGCAAGAGCGTGGGCGCGTCGTGTTCTCAGCCACGATCGACGGCGCGGTCTATGCCAAGCATGGCACGACCATCGATACGCGGCTCACCGTCATCGACAAGCTGCCGGCCGGCGATCCAACCCTGTTCCCGGTTTCGCCCGGCATGGCGCCCGATGTCGCCACGCTGCTCGGCTGGATCGAGCGCCAGACGCCCGCTCGCCTGCCGGTCGCGGCCTCCGTGGCGGTGTCCGTCGCCGCTGTCGCGCCCGTTCCGCGCACCATGCGGAGTTATCTCGCACGGGCCGCCTTATCCCCTTCGACCACCAGCATCGGCGAGCCCGAAGGCGTCGAACTTGCCTACGAGACGGTGGACTGGACGCCGACCGAGGGCGCGCGCATCACCGATGCGATCTATGAGGAATACAGATTGCAGTCGATCCGCATTCCCGGCTCTCAGGCTCATCCGACCAAGCTGGTGCAGTCGGCAGCAATGGCCTCGGTCGCGCCGCCCAAGCCCTCCTATCGTCCGCGCATGACCGCGGCGATTATCGCCAACGGCCTGCTCTCGGACGCCCAACTCGAGACCGTGATCTATGCCGGCGAGGCGCATGGCGACTTCCTCGCCGGCTCGTGGACGGTGGACGAGACCTTCGACGTTGTGTCGGCCGCGCCCGACGACGCGGAGAACGCCGTCCGCTTCCGGCGCGGCTTCATGCTCGGCGATGGCACCGGCGCCGGCAAAGGCCGCCAGTCGGCCGGCATCATTCTCGACAACTGGATACAGGGACGCCGCAAGGCCGTCTGGATCTCCAAGTCCGACAAGCTGCTCGAGGACGCCCAGCGCGACTGGTCGGCGCTGGGCCAGGAGCGCCTGCTGGTCTCGCCGTTGTCGCGTTTCCCGCAGGGCAAGCCGATCCGGCTGGCCGACGGCGTCCTATTTTTAACCTACGCTACGCTGCGGTCCGACAACCGCGGCGAGAAGCTTTCCCGCGTCCGCCAGATCGTCGAATGGTTGGGCTCCGATTTCGATGGAGTGATCATTTTCGACGAGAGCCATGCCATGCAGAACGCCGCCGGCGGCAAGGGCGAACGCGGCGACCAGGCCGCCTCACAGCAGGGGCGTGCAGGCCTGCGCCTCCAGCACGCCCTGCCAAACGCCCGCATCGTCTATGTCTCCGCGACCGGCGCCACCGCGGTCCACAATCTCGCCTACGCCCAGCGCCTCGGCCTCTGGGGCGGCGAGGATTTCCCGTTCTCCACTCGGGCCGAGTTCGTTGAGGCGATCGAGGCCGGCGGCGTCGCGGCGATGGAGGTGCTTGCCCGCGA
>JBDTFI010000455.1:0-3299 GCA_039938035.1 Acetobacteraceae bacterium
GAATAGCGGGCATAGACGACAGCGCGCATCTCAAGTGCCTCCTTGCTTGCCGACAGCATTCCGCCGCAAGGCCCTTATGAGCTCGAAGTGAATACGCTGGGCGGAGAAGGCCGACGCGTGATTGTAGTACATCTCGCCGGTACGCAGGTCGCCGTGACCGAGGAGCAAGGCGCCGGCGCGCACACTCTCGGGGGCGTGTTCGGCAAGCGCGGTCAGCACGCAATCGCGGATCAGATGCGGATTGATGGCGTGGCCGATCAGCCGCTTGGTGATCTTATTGATCTGGTAGTAGATCGCCGAAGCGGAGAGCGCGGACCCACGCATCGACACCCACAGAAATTCGCTGCTCTCGCCGTCCAGCAGCCATGGCCGGACATACTCGAGGTAGTGGCGGAGATAGAAGAGAAGATCGTCGGCGACTGGACATTCGTATGGCCTGCGCTCCTTGGTCTCTGCGGCGCTGAGGCTGAGGTGAAAACCGTCGCTCCGCTCGACCACATGCTGCCCGAGGCGGAGGCCGGCGAAGTTGGCGAGCCGGATCGGGTGATAGGCGACGAAAGCCAGCATCAGCGCGTCGCGTGCATGAGTAATGTCTCGCGTTGCCGGGCTTTTGCTCGACCTCACGCGCACCTCGTAGTGCGATAATGCCTTGTCGATAAGGATCGCTGGGTCGACAATGCGCAGATGTTTCTGTCGCCGCGGGACGGCACGGTGCTTGAGGCGGCCGCAGAGTGCCTTGAGGCGAGAGACGTCGGCGGCTGGGTCGATTGCGCCGATCGCCTGCCGCAGACCGCGCATGCGCGACAGCAGGGCTCGTAGATGCCATTCCGGTTGCCTGGAGATGAGCCAGGTAGGCTCCCAGTTGGCCTCTGGTGAGTCTCACCCCCGGCATCTCGTTCCCATCGAGCATGTTGTTGGCGTCGATCCAGTACAAGAACCGTCCGTAATCCTTTTCCACTTGACGGCGCGTCTTTTGCGTCCAACGCGCTGCTACTCCTTGTGGCTCCAACGGATCACTCCTTTGAAGGGCCTGCTCCCAAAGCCTACGGTCGGGGACTGGCCAGCGATCCACGGAAAGGGTGACGGACGGGTACCCCGTCGCTCAGTCCGTATCCCGGTTCAAATGGGCCAGTGGCACCATGAAGTTGGCCTTGGCCTTGCGCCTGCGTTTGATCGGTTGAGGGCCCAGATTACGGAACCTCATGTTCTTGTCTTGATCCTTGCAGAGCGGGAGCGGTGAAGCAGTCTGCCGCCTCGCGGTGATCAGCGCGGTGTGGAGCCGATTCGCCGAGGCCGTCTCGAGCCCCACATAGCTGTTGTGAGTCGTATCGTAGGACCGGTGGGCAAGCAGCCGTCGGAGCGACTCGTAAACGCCCGGGCGATTATCAGCATGCAGCTTGGCGACGAGATGACGGATCAAATGCGGCGAGAAGTCGATGCCAAGCCTGCTACGGACCAAATGGCTGACTTGTTTTGACATCGTATCCGAGCGCTTGGGACGCTCCACCGTGCCGGGGAACAGGAATGGTGAGGTCTCTGCCTCGAGCATCGGCTTGACGCGCTCGATATAGATCGACAGCATCCGCGTCGTCGCAGGCGGCAGCAGATATTCCAGCGGCTCTCCGTTCTTGACCAGGTGGCGCGGAATCAGAATGGCGGTCTCGCCATCGCGCTCCCTTGGAAGGCGGATGTCGCGATCGGTCCGGAGGCCGGCGAGATTGCCGACCCGCATCGGCGCGTGGATCAGAATTTCCAGGGCCAGCACCACAGAGAACAGCAGGGCCTGCGCCCGGGTGCGCATATCGGCGCGCAAGAGCCGGTCCATCTCGCTTGGCGGGAAGCAGAGGAAGCGCTTCACCGTCGCATCACAAAACTGAGCCAGCCGATGGCGGTTCTTTTCGGTCATTCCCTGTTGCCGGAAGCTCAGTCTTCTGGTGACGTTGTTGAGGACGTCGAGTTCCGGTGCGGACATCCGGACGTGATACTTGGCAATGCTGCGGATCGTATGGGCGATCATCCCGACTGTTCGCGTGCTGCTTTTGTCGACGCGATCCCGCTTGAGAAAAAACTTCAGCCCCAGCGTGAAACAAGCAGGTGTCGTGAGCGCCGCCAGCGAACCGATGTGTTCGATTGGCACGCCGGAGAGCACCAGCGCACTCGCGAACTGGCGAATCTGATAGCGCTAGGTCTTGATGCTGGATTGCTTGAGCGGCCGCACCGGCGCTGCTGGATCGAGTAAATCGCTTACGTCTTCGCATCCGAGCCGTCCCAGGTAGGAGTCCAGGTCCGCCTGGAACGACGCAGGAAAGGCGGTGAGCGGCCGAGTGTATGTCGCGCCGTAGAACGGAACCGTCACCGCTATCTCCGGCCAGCCGGCGATCCTCGAGCGCGCCTGCTCCCAGGCGCGGCAGACGGTCTGGTGCGTGGTGGCCGGCCTCCTGAGCGAGTACTGCTCGAGGTGCTCGAGGTAGTGAGCGGTGATCTTGTCTGAGATGGCATTCGGTTCGATAGCCAACGCGGAGCAGAACCTGGCGAAGGGGCTGAGACTGGAGCGGATGTAGGGCTCCTCCCGCAGCTTCAGGAACAAACGAGCCCAGGACGGGCTGAGCGCCTCGGCGATGGGCCGGTTCGCAGGCTTGACGCCTGCCAGGGCGAGAGCGCGGTTCAGCAGCGACTTCACATTCGCGAACCGCGCCGGCGACACGCCGACCCTCTCGGAGTGCAGCTTGGCCAAATGGCGGCGGAGCGCCGCCGGATCGGTCGGCAGACGATCGAGCCCGGTATGCAGCCAGGCGCCCAGCGAGCGAATGGCGGAGGCGATCTCGCGCGCCTGGCGGGGACCGCACAGGAGGCCCGCCTCTATAACCCGTAACAGGGCGGCGAGGTCCCGCGGTGGGGTTGCCGTTGGCGGCGAAAAGGGGCTCATGGTGAGACCTCCAAGACGACATGAGACGTCACGTACAGGCATGGTAGGACAGGTGCTGCCAAAAGTGAATACAAATCGCCATAAAGGCCCGTCTTTGACAGGTCTATGAAATAACTATCCAATAAATACATGATCCAGTTCACGCCAAGACGGGACCGGACGCGACAGGAAGTGCCAATTGAAGGTTTGCTACTTGCTGGCATGGCGAACCCACCAAGCCTCGACGTCCCTGGGACGAAAGCGAACCAACCGGCCCAAACGGATGCAGCTGAGATTCCCCTCGGCCACCTCACGCTGGACTGTCCGCGGCGACAACTGCGTGCGGTCGGCAACCTCGTCGAGGCGGAGAAGCCGTTCGGGTGGCTCAAGCGGG
>JBDTFI010000456.1:0-16525 GCA_039938035.1 Acetobacteraceae bacterium
CGGGCGCCTCAGAAAGCAACGGCCCCGCTGCCGGGGCCGCCGTGGTCGCCACATTCATTCAGGATTTCTCCAGCTCGGCGGCAAGCTCCGGGAGTGCCGTGAACAGATCCTGCACCAGGCCGTAATCGGCCACCTGGAAGATCGGCGCCTCCTCGTCCTTGTTGATCGCGACGATCACCTTGCTGTCCTTCATTCCGGCCAAATGCTGGATCGCGCCGGAGATGCCGATGGCGATGTAGAGGTCCGGCGCCACGATCTTGCCGGTCTGGCCAACTTGATAATCGTTCGGCACGAATCCGGCGTCCACCGCGGCGCGCGAGGCACCCACCGCCGCACCAAGCTTGTCGGCGATCGGCTCGATTAGCTTGAAATTGTCGCCGCTCTGCATCCCGCGCCCGCCCGAGATCACCACCTTGGCGGCCGTGAGTTCCGGGCGCTCGCTCTTGGACAGTTCGGCGGACACGAACGAAGACAGTCCGGGAGCCGGGGTGGAGGGCGCGGCCTCGATCGTCGCATTGCCGCCCTCACGCGCGACCGGGTCGAAGCTCGCGGCGCGCACCGTCAGGACCTTCTTCGAGTCGGACGACTTGACGGTGGCGAGCGCGTTGCCGGCGTAGATCGGGCGAATGAAGGTCTCGGCATCGACCACACCGGCGATGTCGCTAATCGGCTGGCTATCGAGCAGCGCCGCGACTCGCGGCATGACATTCTTGCCTACCGCCGTCGCGGCGGCGAATAGGTGCGAATAGGCCGGCGCAAGCGCCACGATCAGTGCGGCGAGCGGTTCGGCCAGAATGTGCTCGAACGCATCCGCATCGGCGACCAACACCTTGGTCAACCCCGGCAGCTTGGCTGCTGCGGCCGCCGCCTTTTCGATGCTCTTGCCGACCACCAGCCCATGCGTCTCGCCGAGAGGCGTCGCGGCGGCCACGGCGCTCCGGGAGGGCTGCTTGATGCCGGCGGGATCGTACTCCAGGAGGACCAGAGACGTCATTATGCGATCACCTTCGCTTCGGTACGGAGTTTCTGGACCAACTCGGCGACCGAGCCGACCTTCACTCCGGCCTTGCGTTTCGCCGGTTCGTTCACCTTGATCGTGACGAGGCGAGGCGCCGGATCGACGCCCAGATCGGCTGGCTTCATCGTGGCGATCGGCTTCTTGCGCGCCTTCATGATGTTGGGCAGAGAGGCGTACCGCGGCTCGTTCAGGCGCAGATCGGTGGAGACGACTGCCGGCAGGCTCAGCGAAACCGTCTCCAGCCCGCCGTCCACTTCTCGCGTGACCGTGATCTTGTCGCCGTCGATGGCGATCTTGCTGGCGAAGGTACCCTGCGCCCAGCCGAGCAGGGCGGCCACCATCTGGCCGGTGGCGTTCATGTCGTCATCGATCGCCTGCTTGCCCAGAATGATGAGCCGGGGCTGTTCGTTCTCGGCGATCGCCTTCAGCAGCTTAGCCACCGCCAGCGGTTGCAATTCGACGTCGGTCTCAACCAGGATGCCACGATCGGCGCCCATCGCGAGTGCGGTGCGGATGGTTTCGGCGCACTGCGCGACGCCCATGGAGATGGCGACGATTTCGGTGGCGACGCCCTTTTCCTTCAGGCGGACCGCCTCCTCAATGGCGATTTCGTCGAACGGGTTCATCGACATCTTGACCCCGCTGGTCTCGACGCCGGTGCGGTCCGCCTTCACCCGCACTTTGACGTTGTAATCCACTACCCGCTTGACCGGGACCAGTATTTTCATGAGACCGTGCCGCTTCCAGGAACCCGTGAACCGAGGCAGGCCGCCCCTGGTGGGCGGGCCTGTTCGCACCTGCAACATGCGGGCGACCATATGCATCCGCCGAAGCCGCTGTCAAACGCCGCGCGGAACTCGCCGGATCAGCCTCGCACAAGGGCCAGCATCAGCACGAACAGGAGCAACGCCCCGGCTTGCAGGATGATACGCCAGCGCATGAGTTGGTTCGATCGCCTGGGATCGGCGCTGCCCCGCGCGAGACCGATGATGCCCGCGAGAAGGACACCAGCCGTCGCGATCATCAGCAGGGCAATGAGGAAAGGAAGAAGGTGGCTCACCTGGATCACATCGAGCTGAGGAACCGACCCTATATGGGGCGGCGGGCGATGTCTTCAGCGCTGTTCGCGGCGATCGCTCTCGCGCTCATCGGCGCGTTCGCCCCTGGCGCTCGGGCCGCGACCTCCACCGCCGCATCTCCGCCGATCAGCGCGGCCCAGGCGCGCCAGGCGCTGGACGTCCTGACGGATCCCGCCCGCCGCGCCCAGGTGCTGACCACTCTGGAGGCGATTGTCCACGCCGAGGTGGTGACTCCGGCGAGTCATCCGGCGGCTCCCGCCATCGCCGCCGCCGCATCTCCCTTGCCCGCCACGACCCCGAAACCGCCTCCCGCCATCAAGCTCAACCCAAACAGCCTCGGCGCGGCGGTGGTGCTCGGTGCGCGGGGGTTCCTCGGCAACCTGTGGAGCCGTACCGCCGAAGCGGCTCGGGCCGTCCAGAGCCTGCCGCTGCTGTGGGGCTGGATCGTCGTGATGACGACCAACCCGATGGCTCACGGAATCCTGCGAGCGGCCGCCTGGCGGGTCGCGGTCGCCTTCGCGGCGGGCATCGCCGTCGAGATAGCGGTGCGCCGGCTGTTGCGCCGACCCATCGCCGTGATCGAGATGCGGGCGCCTCCCGCCAACGGGGCGTCGCGATCCAGCCGACCGGAGGATGACGCGGAGTCCGGGGAGGCGAGAGCCGAGTTGGACGAGACCGAGCCCCCGCGCCCGCGTCGTGTCGCGGCGCTCATCCTGCTTCGGCGGCTCCCGCTCGTATTCGCCCGCCTGCTGTTCGATTTGCTGCCGGTGCTCGCCTTCGTGGTTGTTGGCCACATCGTCGCGGCGAGCCAACTTGGCGGTACCGAAACGTCCCGGCTGGTGGTGCTGGCGATGGTGGACGCCTACGCCCTCTCGGCCGGCGCGATGACGTTGGTGCGCATGATGCTCTCGCCCGACGGTAGGCGGCTTCGGCTGCTTCGAGTGTCGGATGCGATTGCGGCATGGGCGACGCGCTGGATTCGGCGGTTGATTGTGGTCGCGGTGTTCGGTTACGCCATCGCCGAGGTCGGGTTGGCGCTGGGAATGTCGCAACCCGCGCATGACGGGCTGCTGAAGATCGCCGGCTTGATCAACCACGTCTTCATAGGCGTGATGGTGGTGCAGAAGCGTCGCGCGGTGAAAAACTTTCTTCGCGCGCCGGCCGGGGCCACCGGTCCGCTGGCGCGTCTTCGCAATGCGCTGGCTCCGGTCTGGCACTGGATCGCGTTGTTCTTCCTCGTCGCTATCTGGGTCGCCTGGGCGATCGAGATCCCAAACGGCTACGGCGTGATTCTGCGGTTCTTCGTCAGTATCGTGGTGGTGCTGGTCGCGGCGCGCCTGGTTCTGATCGTGCTGCTCGGCCTCCTGGAGCGCGTGGGCCACGTCAGACCCGAACTCGCCGAACGCTACCCGGGGCTGGAGACGCGGCTCGCGCTATATCACCCGGTGGTGGGGGCTATCGCGCGCGCGATCGTCTACCTCTGCGCCGCCGTGGTGCTCCTGGCGATATGGGGCGTGCCGCTGTTCGCCTGGTTCGCCGATAGCCTGCTCGGCCGCCGGCTCGCCGCCGGGCTGGGAACGCTGGCCCTCACATTGTTCCTGGCGGTCGCGGTGTGGGAGGCGGTGAACGCCGCCATGCAGGCGCATCTCGCGCGGCTGACCCGCGAGCAGCAGGTCAGCCGATCGGCACGCCTTCGAACCCTGCTGCCGCTGCTGCGGAGCGCATTGCTGGTGACGATCGTCGTCATCGCCGGGCTGACGGTGCTGTCGCAGATCGGCATCAACATCGGCCCCTTACTGGCCGGTGCCGGGATCGTCGGAGTCGCGATCGGCTTCGGCTCGCAGAAGTTGGTCCAGGACCTGATCACCGGAATTTTTCTGTTGCTGGAGAACGCCATGCAGGTGGGGGACTGGGTGACGGTGTCGGGCCTGTCGGGCACGGTGGAAGCGCTGTCGGTGCGGACGATCCGCCTGCGTGCCGGCGATGGCTCGGTCCACATAATTCCATTCAGCTCCGTCACCAGCGTCACCAACACCAACCGCGGCCTCGGCAACGCGGCGGTGAGTGTGACCGTCTCCTATGCCGAGGACACCGACCGGGTGAGCCAATTGCTTGAGGAGATCGTGGCGGGGATGCGCGCCGAGCCCGAGTTCGCCGCCCGGATGTTGAGCGACCTTCAACTCTGGGGGGTGGACAAGCTGGACGGTGCGGGCGCCACTATCACCGGCCAGATCGTCTGCACGGCCCCCGGCCGCTGGCCGGTGCAGCGGGAATTCAATCGGCGCGTGAAGAAGCGGTTCGAGGACGAGGACGTGGAGATCTACAACCCTGCGAGGACAGTCGTGGTCCCGCTGCGCGCGCCTGCAACTTCGCCGGCGCTCTCCCAGGCGCAAGCCGAACCAGCCGCCGGAGGCGGCACATGAGCGGCGAGGACGAGCTGCGCGCGCTGGCGGACGAAGTCGCGGGCGACGGGTATGCCTTCGTGGACGGGGCGGTGATGCGCGCCGTGCTGACGCGCACCGGCCCACTCGCCGATTGGGCGGCCTTCGCCGCGAGTTGGGATGATCTGGGGTTGGACACCTACATGGCCGACGGCGGGCGCTACCGGAAGCGTCGGCACGCGGTCTATGCCGCCGGATCGGACGGTATCGGTCGCAAGACCCACCAAGCGCACTACCAGAGCCGGGACTACAACGCCCTGAACGGGGGGATCGCCCGCTGGTTCGAGCCGGTGCGTCCCGAGATCGGCGCGGGTCCAACGATGACGGCGGTGCTCGCGACCTGTCGCGCGCTATTCGAGCGGCTGACCCCGGCCACCCGCTGGCATATCGAAACTCACCAGTTCCGCATCGAAGCCCGTGCCGAGCAGGCCGGCCGGCCAACGCCCGAGGGAACGCATCAGGACGGCGTGGATCATGTGCTCGTGCTGCTGGTGGGCCGGCGCAACATCCGCGAGGGCGTGACCGCGGTGACCGACCTCGCCGGACGTACTCTCGGCAGCTTCACGCTGACCGAGCCGTTGGACGCAGCGCTGGTGGACGACAACCGGGTGATGCACGGCGTGACCCCGGTGGCGCCGATCGATCCGGCGTTTCCGGGCTATCGTGATGTGCTGGTGGTGACGTTCCGCCGAGAAGGCTAGGCGCGACGCTTCCCGCCGCCACCGCCATCTGCTACCGGGGCCGCACCAAACGGAGAGCGCCATGTCAGAGACATCCCCTCAGGTCGGAGCGGCCCAGCAGCGGCCGCCGCTGGTGGTAAACATTCAGTACGTGAAGGATCTGTCGTTCGAGGTGCCTGGCGCCCCGCAGATCTATTCCCAACTTCGCGCTCAGCCGGCGGTCAACATCAACCTCGACGTGCAGGCGCGCCGCATCCAGGACGGCCAGGACGTTTTCGAGGTGTCGCTGTTGATCCGCGCCGAGGCACATGAGACCCCCGCAACAGGCACTCAGACGGGAAGCGCCCCCGCGGCGCCCGGCGCCAATGGTCAGGCGCCGACGGCGGGGACGAATGCCGTGTTCGTGGCCGAACTGACCTATTCCGGAGTGTTCACGCTCTCCGGCCTGCCTGAGAACGCCGTCGAGCCCGTCCTGCTGGTCGAGTGTCCGCGCATCCTTTTCCCGTTCGCCCGCAATCTGCTGGCCGATGTCACGCGCGAGGGCGGTTTTCCACCCGTGCTGTTGCAGCCGATCGACTTCGTGGCGCTGTGGCAGGCGCGCCGCGCGCAGGGCCAGGTGGCGGGGCAGGGACAGTCGGTGGTAGTTTGAGCGGTCAGAGACAAAACGTCAGCCGCGAGGCGCGCTTAGCGCCGGCATGTCAGCGATCATCGCGGCGATAGGGAATCCTTCCGGCGTGCGGCCGGCGCGAGCCCAGCGGGGAGACAGCAGTGCGTAGCACTCGTCCACTGCGGCGTTCCAGAATGCCCATGTCATGCGCTGCGTTTCGCCCCAGGTGATGCACGTCAGGCCATCATCGTCGACGGCGACCGTCCAGATGCAATGGCCGCCGGCGATTGTATCCGTGGTCCTGTCCCACTTGCCGGAACCTTGGAGCTGAGCCTCTCTGAGCGTGACGCCGACATAGAGGCCGCCAAAGACCTCTAGCGCGATCCGAACATGGGCAGGGTTCTTGGGATCGACGGCACAGAACGCGGCCAGAGTTTCGCCGCCGACCTCGTTGTGCGTCCAGTAGTTCAGCACGTCGAGGCAGACGGCCCCGCGATCGGTGGTGGGATCGCCCGCGACATAACCCCCTGTCGCGGAGTAGAGTTGGACGATTTCCCTGTCGGACATGAAACTCAGCGGGGGGACATAGCTTTCCCAGGTGCTGATCGCATGCGAAACCGCGGCCGCCGTGCAGTCGCTTAGCGTGTCGTTGTCGCACATCCCCCATGTTCCGTGCGCGATGTCGCGCGTCCAGTCAATCGCCCGGCCGGGCGATTGAGTGCCAAGATAGCGCCCCAGGGTGTGAACCGATGCCAGTTGGGCGGGATCGTGCGCGCGCCGGCCGAGCCGCCTGAGGCAACGGCCGGCCGGGAGATCAATCGGGATCATTGGCTAATTCGTCGCCGTGACGGCCTGCAACGCGGCCCGGGCTTGCGCGGGCGTCAAAGTGCCTGGCGCAGTGCCGGCAGCTGCCGCGATCCCGACCGCAGTCTCAATGACAGGGAGTAGTACGGCCGCAGCTTCCAATACGGTTGAGATTGGCGCCGGCAACGGCAGCCCGGCCAATACCGCGATGACCGCGCCGACATCCGCCTCGACCCGGGCGACGACAGGTTGCGCGGAGACGGTGGTGTCGGCTCCCGAGACCGCGGCGGCGGCGGCCTGAAGATCTACGATCGCCTGATTGACAGTAGCCGTAGTGGCGCTGCTGATACCGACGATCGAGACGAAGTTCGGTAGTGTCGCGGCGAAGGCGGTGGCGATGAGTGTCACGTCCTGCGCCACGGTGGCGGGTATCGGTGTTCCTGTCGCGCAGGCGGCTAGCGTCGTGGCGGCAAGCGCGGTGGCGCCTGCCAGCAGGGTGCGTCGGTGCATTGGGGTTCTCCAGGGATCAGGCGGCGTCTGGCGCCGCGGGGAGTGGCGTGGTCGGGGCGACGGTCGTGGCGTCAGGCTGCAACGCACGCGACGCGTCGGCCACGAGTTCAGGCAGCATCGGGCCGAGCCGCTGTGTGGCGATGGCGGTAATGGCATCGCCCACCAACGTCTCGATGCGCGACTTGTCGGCACTGGTATCGTTCATCAGCGTGGCGATCACGCTGAAGGCGGAGCCGGCGAGACCGGCCGCCACCATTCGGTTCCCGGTCGCGTAGTAGGCGCCGATTCCCGCGCCCGTCGCGACGAAGACGGCGATGCCATGGATCGTGGTCGGCTGGCGAAGCCAGCGTTGAATTCTGGAGTTCATGAGGCCTCCTTGGATGTCGAAATCTCGACGGAGCGCGGCCGCCGCTGGCCGCGCAGTGGGCATGGGTCGAGGTGAGGTCGGATCGTCGCCGGCGAACGTGTCAGACGGCGACGGACGCGGTGGCCGGCGGTTGGCCGAATGCGTAAGGGCAGCCGCCCTTGCGCCGCTTACGGGCGCCGACCGAGTAGTTGCCGAATGGCCGATCCTGATCGGCGCTCGGATCGGCGATGCTGGTCCGATAATCGGCCCAGTCCGCCGGGCCGAAATCCTTAAGCTCGGGTACCAGTTCGCTGGCCCCCAGAGTCTCTTCGGCATAAGCCACGCGCGGCAGCGGCTGGACTTGCACGAGCGGGAAGTCGGATGCGAGCCGGATCGGAACGCCGGTCCGGGTCAGGCGCAAGTTGATGAACAGCGGTCCGAACCAGCGGTCGCTCTCCACGACCCCCTCATAGACGGCGAAGCCGCCTGGGCCGGGCAGGTTGGCCGGCCCGCGTACCAGCAGACTCCAGCCGGGAGCCGTTCGCGCCATCAGGCCGGTCCATATCTGCACGGTTCCCGGTTCAGGAAGTGCGGTAAGGAATGGTGGCGAGCAGCCGCGCAATGCTTCCGGGGCGGCAGCGTCAAAGCGGGCGGACTGGCCGGGGAACTGGGCCGAGGGCTGCAAGGGCAGCCAGTCGGCGGCCCCCGCATAGTGCCAAAATATGTCGGCGCCGTCCCAGATCAGCCGCAACTCCATCGGTGCGAAGGCGTACCATCCGAACGCAGCCGCTGATGTGACCGCATCGCAGTAACGATAGGCGCGGGTCGGCAGCGTTCCGAGCGCGGAGCGGTCGGCGCGCCGTGGCGGGCGGGCTTGCTCGATCATCCGGTAGAACCGGGCGGTTGGAACGGGCGACTGATCTTGCATCGTAACTTCGTCGGGCGAGGAGGGGACGTCCCGCAGCACGAATGGCTGCGGGACGAGGCTCGTCAGGCGGCAGTGCGATCCGCCGGCAGACGGTAGCCGCCGCCGAGCCGGATGTAGCCGGAGTCGGCGATCTCGGCCGGAGCCGGCATCGGCAGGCGGTACCCGCCCCCAAGACGCACGCGGTTGGAATCGGAAGTCAGGGCGGGGGCGGGCTCGGGCAGTAGCGAGATATTGTCCATGTTGAACTCCTGTGGGTGAGGGACTTGCCTCGGGTGAGGTGACCGCCTCGACCGGATGCCGAACACAAAAACGGCCCCGCCAGGACAGCTAGGGCCGCAGTTCGATCGGAAGCCAGTAGGGTGGGCGCAGATCGCCCTTCGACAGAATGAGACATAGCCCGGGACCTCCGGGGTGTCAAGCTTATTTTCCTAGATTATCAAGATAAAAGTCCTACAGAAGCGGCGTACTCAATCATCTCTCGCTTTTCGTTAGTCTCGCGTTTATGTTTCCCTGTCAGGTTGTTGATCGTCCTATCCAGGCTACCAGTCCGCGAGGTCTCCGATCGCCCACTCGGGCATACCCAACGTCGTGCTTGGACGCTTCGATTATTCCGGGGCCGCGCTGCATGTGTGCCTGTTCGGCGCGATGACCGCACGCGACCGGGCGGGGCAGATCGTGCTGCCAAAGATGCGGAAGACCCGGGCGGTGCTCGCCATCCTCGCCCTGCGCGCGCCCGATTCGGTGCTGCGGGGACATTTGACCGCCCTGCTTTGGAGTCGGCGTGATCCCCTGCAGGCGCGCGCTTCCTTGCGGCAAGCCCTGCATGAGCTTCACGATTCGCTTGGGCCGGAAGCACGGGAGTTGCTGCAAGTCGACCGCAGCTACCTGGCGTTGCGAGACGATCTGCTGTGGGTGGATGTCGGCACCCTCAGACGGCCGATTGCCGATGCCCGGGATGGGCTTGCGCTGTATCGTCCGTCCTTTCTGGCTGATCTCAATGGCCTCGACCCCGCGTTCGACCGCTGGCTCGGTTCCGAACGGCAGCGTCTCGCGCTCCTCGCTCGCGGATTGGCGGAAGCGGTTCTCGCGAAGGCGGCCGGGCCGCTCGAGGCGCTCGCTGCGGCCGAACAGCTTCTCGGGGTTGACCCCGCGCACGAGGGCGCGTGGCGAGCGGTCATGCGAGCCTACGGGGACAGTGGCGACCGCACCGCGGCGGTCGACGCTTTCCAGCGATGCAAGACCGCGCTAGCCGAATACGCGGGCCTGGAGCCCTCCGCCGAAACCTCGGACCTGGCCCAGGCGTTGCGCGAGGATCGCGGACGGTCGCGTAGTTCCGTCTCCATCCCAGAACCGGACGGTGTTGTTCGCGCCGCTGCGACCCCGCGACCCCGGGCCGAGCCTGGTACACGAATCCGCGTCGGGATCATGCCACCGCGGGCGCTTGATCCAGGCCGGGTCGATGAACTTTCGCTCGGCCTGGCGGAGGAGATCACAACGGCTCTCGCCCCATTCCGCTGGATATCGTGCGTCTCTAGTCCGTCGCTTGCAGCGATCGCCGCGGAGCCGCGCGACGCGAGCCCCGCCTGGCACGACCTCAAGCTCGACTTCCTCCTCGAAGGGACCATCCAGCATGGCGCGCACGGTGTGCGGATCATGGCCAGGCTGCTCGATATGCATGCCGCCGACGAGGTGGTCTGGGCACGCCGCTTCGATCGTACCATGGATGACATCTTGGCACTTCAGGAGGAGATCGCGTCAGCGATCGTCGCTCAGGTCGCGCCCGAATTGCTGCTTCGGGAGGGGCATCGCGCGGTGGCGCGGCGGCATACCGATCCGACGTCGCATGATTTGATGCTGCGAGCGATCCCAGCAATTTATCGCCTCGATGAGGTCGATTTCCGCGCGGCCGGTCAGATGCTGGAAGAGGCACTTCGTCTCGACCCCGGTAACGCCGCCGCGCACGCTTGGCTGGCGCACTGGCACATCTTTCTGATCGGGCAGGGCTGGGCCGACAATGCCAATGCGGCGGTCCGGCAAGCTTGCATGTTGGCGGAGCGGGCGGTGACCCTGGACCCAGGCGACGCACGCGCGCTGACGCTGGCGGCGCACGTGCGTAGCTTCCTCGATCGCAAGGTGCACGAGGGATGCGCGCTGCACGAGCGGGCGCTGGCGATCAATCCCAATCTCGCGCTTGCTTGGTGTCTTTCTGGCTTGGCGCATTGCTACCTTGGCGAAGCGGACGAGGCGATTCGGCGTATCAATCAGGCGCGGGTTCTTTCCCCCTACGATCCGCATAGCTTCTTCTTCGACATGGCGCTGACCATGCCGCACCTGCTGCGCCGCGAGCATGAAATGGCAGCCGAAATAGGCCGGCGTGCGATCGAGTTGAATCCGATCTTCTCGTCCAGCCACAAGGTGCTGCTCGCCGCCCTTGGTCATCTCGGCCGCAAAGAGGAGGCGTGGGCGCAGCGCGCCCGTTTGCTGGACCTGGAGCCGGGGTTCACGGTCGCGGACGCCGTGCGGAGATCGCCACTGGCCCGCCAGCAGGACCTCGCGTACTATGCGGAAGGGCTCCGGCTGGCTGGCCTTCCCGAAGGCGATCTCGACCGCGCCTCGTCGCCGGTGGTGTTGTCCCGCTACCAGCGCCCACGGCGTGCCAGGTCGCCGGCTGTCGCGCATTAGCCCGCCAGCTTCGCCCGCACCTCGCGCATCGGCTGCGCGTGCATCTCCCGGATCAGCGCCGCCAGCACGTCCGCGTCATGCGGCGCGACCAGCGGGATGGAGAACTCCGCGTTCGTCACCACCCCGCCGTACCGGTCATGCAGTTCCCGCCCGATATCCTCGTACGTTCCCACCACGGCGTATTGATGCAGGATGTCGTCGGTGATGAAGCGTGGCATCTCCTCCCAGCGCTGTGCCCGTGACAGCTTGCTCATCTCGCGCGCAAGATCGCCCAGCCCGTGGAACTCGAACGCCGCGACATAGGCGGGCGTCGAGGCATAGAAGGCGATCCGCGCGCGCACCGTCTCGATCCGTAGGGCGACCTCGGCCCCCGTCGCCCCCGTCGCGATGAGCGGCTTGATGCTGATCGCGAAATCATCGAGCCGCCGTCCCGCCTTCGCCGCGCCAACCTTCGCCGCCGGGATCATCACGTTCTCGATGTAGCCCGCGGTGCAGACCGGATGCGGGCGCATCCCGTCCGCCACCTCGCCCGCGACCTGGCACATCAGCCGGTTCACCGTCGCGAGGTGGATTGGGATCGCGGGATGCTCGATCGGCCCCGGGTTGAACAGCGGCACCATCAGGTTGATCGTGTAGTGCGGCCCGCGCACGTCGAGCCGGGTGCCGTCCTGCCAATGCGCCCACACCGCGCGCACCGCCGCGATATACTCGCGCATCCACGGCCCAAGCGGGGAGGACGCCAACCCGTACCGCCGCTCGATATGCCCCTTCACCTGTGACCCGAGGCCCAGCACGAAGCGTCCGCGCGACAGCTTTTGCAACGTCCACGCCGTCATCGCCATCGTCGTCGGGCTGCGCGGAAACGCTATGGCGACCGAGGTGCCCAGCGTGATCCGCTCAGTCGCCTGCGTCGCCACCGCGATCAGCGGGAATGGATCGTCCTTGGTCTCCTCGAAGAACAACCCGTCATAGCCCAGCGCCTCGACCCGGCGCGCCTCGTCGAACACGGTGCGAACATCCAGTCCGGCCTCCGGCGCCCGCAACCCAGGATCGAGCTTGCCCAGCGGCAGCAGCGTCTCGACGCGCATCAGGCGAAGCTCAGGGCGGCCACGCCGAGCCCCTCGAACCGCACCGCGCAGCTATCGCCGGACTTGAGGAACCGCAGCCCCGTGCAAGACCCGCACGTCACGTACTGCCCCGCCTTCACCCCCACCATGTTCACGAGTGCCACCGCGACCGCCAGCGGATCGCCGATCGGATGCCCGCCGTCGTGTTCCAGCACCGTCTCGCCGTTGACCGACAGGACGACGTGCAGCTTCGGCAGATCGAGCGCCTTCCAGTGCCGCACCGTCTCTCCGGGAACGAATCCGGCGTTGCTCACGCAATCGGCAAGCTTTTCCAGCGCGCTCCGCGCCGTGTGGTCGGCGAACCGGCTCGACACGAGTTCGATCGCCGCGCAGGCATCGACCGCGTCGGCCACCTCCGCGCGCGTATAGGGTGCGGGGCGCTTCGGCAGGTCGCGGCGGAAACGGAACGCGATCTCGCCCTCAACGCCGCGATCGCCGGCCTCCGCGTCGGAGAAGCGTGCCGGGCTTTCCTGGATCGTGCGCGCGTAGATCAGCCCCCGGTTCGGCTCCTCGCCCGGCGGCGCGTTCGCCTTGAAGGCGCCGACCGCTTCGCCCAGCGACGCCGCGACCGCATCCTGAATCGCGTGCGCCTCGGCGACGCTCGCCGGCTTGACCGGCAACTCCTGGACCCGCGTGCCCGCGCGCCGCGCCCGTACCAGCTGCTCCGCCGTCGCCTCGATCTCCCGCTGATCCATGCGTTCCCCTCCGTTTGACCGAACCTACCGCCCCCGCCACACTCCGCCAATGCACGACACCGTCTTCCTGTTCGACGTGGACAACACCCTGCTCGACAACGACTACGTGCAGGCCGAACTCCGCGCCCACCTCACGGACACGTACGGCGAGAAGGCCAGCGACCGCTATTGGGAGCTCCTTGAGCAACTGCGCGGCGAACTCGGCTACGCCGACTATCTCGGCGCCCTGCAACGCTACCGTCTGGAAGACCTGCACGACCCGCGTGTGCTGCGCGTCGCCAACTGGCTCGTCGACTATCCGTTCCCAGCCCGCGTCTATCCCGGCGCGTTCGACGCGATCCGCCACGTCGCGCCATGGGGGCCGACCGTCATCCTGTCGGACGGGGACGCCGTGTTCCAGCCGCGCAAGGTGGAGCGCTCCGGCCTATGGCGCGCCTTTGAGGACCGAGTCCTGATCTACGTCCATAAGGAACAGGAACTCGACGACGTCGCCCGCTTCTACCCCGCCCGCCACTACGTCCTGATTGACGACAAGCTGCGCATCCTGCACGCGGTGAAGCAGGCGTGGGGCGATTGCGTCACCACCGTCTTCGCCCGCCAGGGCCACTACGCTTTCGACCCGGCCGAGATCGCCAAATATCCGCCGGCCGACGTCACCATCGAGAGCATCGGCGCGCTGACCGACCTCGCGCGTGAACGGCTTACTCCGCCGGCAGCGGCCGCGGGTCGATAGCCTGCGCCCACAGCGCGGGCTCCAATTCCTCCTTCCGATCCGGGAAGAACACCGCGCAGCCGAGCGTGATCAGCGCGACCACCGCGAGCACGATCAGCACCACGGTCAGGCTGCCGGTCCGCTGCTCCAGCAGCCCGACCAGCGGCGCCGCCGCCGCGGCGCCCAGGAACCCCACGAAGAAGCGTATCGAGTACATCCGCGCCCGGGTCTCGGGGGAGATGTAGCGCGCGGTCATCGTCTCGTTCACCGTCACCTGCCCGAAGATCACCGCCGCGACCATGCCGGCCACGATCAACATCGCCCAACCGTGCAGCAACGCGAGTGCTGCGAGCCCCGGGGCCAGCACCAAGGCGAGCGGCAGAAACACGCTTTTCAGGGTCATGCGGTCAATCATCCGCCCGACGGTGAACTGCGTCAGCGCCCCGCACAGCGTTACCGCGAACGCCGCCGCCCCGACCAACGCCAGCAGGCTCGGGTTATCGGCCAGCCGGTCCTGGATCAGCTTCGGCAGCAGGATCGTGAAGGCGTTGAACACCAGCCCGGAGGCAATGGCGATCAGCAGCAGCACGATGACGGCGCGGCGCACCAACGCCGGCGGGATCACCGGGAAGGCGGCGCGGGCGCGGTGGAACTCGTGCTCGACCGCCGGCACGCCGAGCCACACCAGCCCCAGCGCGACACACACCGCGCCCGGAGTCAGGAACGCCGCGCGCCAGCCTAGGAAATGCGCCAGCAGCCCGGTCAGCACGGGCGACAACGCGACCCCAATATTGCCGAACACCCCGTTGACCCCGATCGCCCGGCCCGGCCTGTCGCCCGCCGCATCGACCAGCATCGCGGTGCCGATCGGATGGTAGATGGAGGCGAATGCCCCCGCCGCCGCCAAGGTCAGCGCGAGAGCGAGGGGTGAGGCGATCAACCCCGCCGCCACCAGCGAAATCCCGGTGCCCAGGAAGAACACCGCCATCATCGCCTTGCGCCCGGCCCGCGCGGCGAGCCAACCCTGCGGCAGCGAGCCGGCCCCGTACAGCACGAACATTCCGGTCGCGAGGGCGAGGATTGGCCCGTAATCCGCCCCGAACGCCCCGCCCGGCCGCGCCATCACGAGTACGGCCGTCGGTAGGATCACCAGCGAGTAATGGGTGATCCCATGCGCGGCGTTGATGAAGACGATCTGGCGGCGGGCAGGGGTCATCGGCGAATGGCTCCGGAAGCTTTTCACAAATACGTACTCAAGCTAATGTGGCCGCACCACGATGTCCGGCCAGATCATGTCGCGTATCGGACAGACCCCGCCGCTCGATCTCAACCCGCGAACGATCGCCCACGAGCGCGCGCCCCGTAACGTAGTCGGCTACGCGCGCGACTACCCAGACGGCTACGCGACCGAGCGGCACCTCCATGCCCGTGCGCAGCTTCTCTACACGCTCTCCGGCGTCCTGCGGGTCACGACCGACGACGCGAGCTTCGCCATCCCTCCCGCCAGCGGCCTCTTTCTGCCGGCCGATCTGCCCCATGCGGTCCGCATGGACGGGCCCGTCGCCATGCGCGCCCTGTTCCTGCGCGATGATGCCGCCTGCGTGGCCCCGCCAGGCGCGACCGTGATCGCGGTGTCCCCATTGCTGCGCGAGTTGATCCTTGGCGCCTGCGCCGAGCCGCTGGACTGGGACCCCAAGGGTCGAGGCGGCCATCTGGCGGCCCTCGCGCTCGACGAGATCGCGCACGCCCGAACGTTGCCCCTCGCCTTGCCGGTGCCGCGCGATCCGCGCCTCCTGCGCCTGACGGATCGCCTGCGCGCCCGGCCCGACGATGGGCGCGGTCTCGACGCCTGGGCCTCCGAGGCCGGGGCTTCGGTCCGCACCCTGGCGCGCCTGTTCCGCCGCGAGACCGGCATGAGCTTCCAGCAGTGGCGCCGCCAGCTCCGCCTGACCGAGGCCGTCGCTCTCCTCTCCGCCGGCGCGACGCCGGCGCGGGCCGCCGCGCGCGTCGGCTACGCCAGCACGCCGGCGTTCGGGGCAGCTCTTCGCGCGACTTTCGGCGTCACCCCGGGCCGGATGGCCGTCTTCTCCACTCCGGGGTGACGCTCGCCGTCCCTCGTGCGAGACTTCTCGCCCAATAAACGCGAGGGAAACACGATGACCGAGGGCGCGCCGCGCGACCTGTCCACCATGCTTGCCCCACGCTCCGTGGCGCTGATCGGGGCGACCGACCGCTCTCGCTGGTCGCAGGGTACCTTCGACAATCTGGTGAACCGCCAATACGCCGGGAAGGTCCATCTGGTCGCCCGCCGCGGCGGCACCGTGCATGGCCGCGCCGCCGCGACCTCCTGCGTCGCCGTGGGCGAGCCGATCGACCTCGGCCTCATCATGGTCCCGCTCGCCGCGATCGAGGACGCGCTTGCCGATCTCGCCGCCGCCGGGGCGAAGAACGCCATCATGCTGACCTCGGGCTTCGCCGAGACCGGGGAGGAGGGCAGGGGGCTACAGGAGCGCCTGACCGGCCTCGTCGCCCGCTACGGCATCTCGCTTCTCGGCCCCAACTGCCTGGGATTGGTCAATTTCCTCGACAACGTTCCCCTCTGGACCGGCGGCTTTCGATCCCCGCGCGAGCCGGGCGCCATCGCCGTCATCGCGCAGAGTGGGGCCACCGCGAGCTTCATCGCCTCGCTCGCCCAACAGCACGAGATCGGGCTGAGCCACATGATCTCGACCGGCAACGAGGCGGATCTGGATGCCGCCGCGTTCATCCACCATTTGCTCGACAATCCGAGGGTCGGCGCGATCGCGCTGTTCGCCGAGACCATCCGCAACGCCGATCGCTTCGCCGCCGCGGCCCGCAAGGCGCTCGCCGCCAGGAAGCCGATCGTGGTGCTGAA
>JBDTFI010000457.1:0-4273 GCA_039938035.1 Acetobacteraceae bacterium
TGCCAAGACGCTGCATATCGAGAAGCTGAAGATGCAGTTGGCCGTGCTGCGACGTACCCGGTTCGGCCGCTCCTCGGAGAAGCTCGATCGCGACATCGAGCAACTCGAATTGCTGATCGGCGAACTCAAAGAGGAAGCGGGTGCCGCCGACGCGCGCGACGCCGTGGCCGATCCCACCGCCAACAAAGACGCCAAGGCTCCGGTCAAGCCACGCGATCGCAAGCATCCAGTCCGCAAGCCGCTGCCGCCGCATCTGCCGCGCGAGACCGTCATCCATGAACCGGAGGGAATCAGCAAGAGCCAGGTGTCACGCCTGTGCAGCGAGATCGACGAGCGCGTCCACGCCTTCCTGGGGCGCCCGATCGAAGGCGATTGGCCCTACATCTGGCTCGATGCCACCTACGTCAAAGTCAGGCGCGACCACCACATCGTCTCGGTGGCCGTCATCGTTGCCGTCGGCGTCAACACCGACGGCAGGCGGGAGGTGCTGGGGATGACCATCGGCCACAGCGAGGCCGAGCCGTTCTGGGTCGAGTTCCTGCGCGACCTGACCCGGCGAGGCCTGCGCGGCGTCAAGCTCGTTGTCTCGGACGCCCACGAAGGGCTGAAGGCGGCGATCACAAAGGTGCTGTGCGCCACTTGGCAGCGTTGCCGCGTTCACTTCATGCGTAATGCCATGGCCCACGCCGGCAAGACGCAGCGCCGCATCGTCTCGGCCTGGGTCGGCACCGCCTTCGCCCAGAACGACGCTGAGACCGCCCGTAAGCAGTGGCGGCACGTCGCCGACGAACTGCGTCCGCGCGTCCCGAAACTGGCCACCCTCATGGACCATGCCGAGGCCGACGTGCTGGCCTACATGAGCTTCCCCGCGCCGCACCGGGTCAAACTGCACAGCACCAACCCGCCCGAACGGCTGAACGGCGAGATCAAGCGGCGTAGCGATGTAGTCGGCATCTTCCCAAACGAAGCCGCCGTGACCAGGCTGATCGGCGCCCTGCTCCTGGAGCAGAACGACGAATGGACCGTTCAGCGCGCCCGCTACATGAGCCTGGAAACCATCGCGCCGATGAGCGATGATGACGCCGTCAGCCTGCCCCTCTTGGCAGCCTGACCGAGGAGCTCAATCCTGCACTGATGCAGCCGCTCCTACACCACGAGATGGGGCACGATCACAACACAAGCCGCGACACGCGAGCGAAGATCGTTCGAATACGGTCATGGCATAACTGCTGGCCTCCAACCCAGCCAGCAGGGTCAACCACAGTTCAGGGGGTTTCGGAATCCCCGATTCTACCCGGACCGAAACCGCTCTAAACCGGACGGATCGCCTGCTACCTACAAGAGAGGAAATAATACCTTGACAATCGCCCCAGTTTAGGGTATATGTTCCGGCATGCTGACGCTTCGTGATTAGGCGGCGGCGTCCTCCCCCTTCTTAAGATACACATTGCCGCCAAGACCTGGTCCTTCGACGACGGTAGTCGGGTCGTCGCCGGACACCTGTCTGTCCGATGGGGCGCCCGGGTTCGCACCACCTGCCCTAAGCGAATGGGCGCGGCACGTGCTCGCTCTTTCCGGCTATGAACCGGCACGCCACCATCACCTGCTTCTTGGACTGCTGAACCGCGTCAGCCTTGGCGAGATCGACCGCCTCATGGTGCTGATGCCGCCTGGCTCCGCGAAGTCGACCTATGCCTCCGTCTTGTTCCCGGCATGGTGGTTCGTTCAGCACCCCCGCAGCTCGGTGATCGCCGCTTCACACACAGCCGACCTGGCCGCCCATTTCGGCCGCCAGGTCCGCGCGCTCATCGCCGAGCACAGCGCGATGCTCGGCTACCGGCTGACCGCCGACAACCGCGCCGCTTCACGTTGGCAGACGTCCTCCCGCGGAGAGTATTTCGCAACCGGTGTGCGAGGACCCATGGCCGGCCGCCGGGCCGACCTGGCGATCATAGATGATCCGATCAAGTCCACCGGGGATGCCGAAAGCGCGACGCAGCGCGAACGTCTCTGGGACTGGTATCGCTCCGATTTGACCACGCGCCTCAAGCCTCGAGGCAGGGTCGTGCTGATCATGACCCGTTGGCATGAAGAGGATCTCGCTGGGCGGCTGCTCGAACGGAGCGGAGCCGAGTGGGAAGTCATTCGCTTGCCAGCGCTCGCGGAAGTCGACGATCCGCTCATGCGAGCCGTTGGCGAACCTCTCTGGCCAGAATGGGAGGATCGCGAGGCGCTCGACCGCAGGCGCAGCCTCGTAGGAGAGCGCAGATGGGGCGCCCTTTACCAGCAGTCACCTCGCCCGGTGCAGGGGGCCCTGTTCAAGGTGGCTCATATCGAAGTCGTCGATGCCATTCCACCGGGGATGCTTGGACCGACCGTGCGTGCCTGGGATCTCGCTGCCACCGTTGTGCGCGGCGGAAACGACCCCGATTGGACGGTCGGTGTAAAGGTGTTGCGCGACCCATCCGGGCGTTGGGTGGTCCTCGACATCGTGCGCTTTCGTGGCAGCCCCGGTGAGGTCCAACAGGCGATAGCCCTGGCCGCCGACGTCGATGGCCGCGGCGTCGTCATCGCTCTGCCCGAGGATCCTGGGCAGGCCGGCAAGGCCCAAGTCTCCCATCTCGCCAAGAGCCTAGCAGGCTATAATGTCAAAGCGTCACGCGAAACTGGGTCCAAGATCGTGCGTGCGACCCCACTTGCGGCGCAGGTCGAGGCGGGCAACCTCGCCCTTCTTCGGGCCCAGTGGAACCACACGTTGATAGACGAGTTGCGGGATTTCCCTTACGGGCGAAAGGACGACCAGGTGGACGCGCTCGCACGCGCTTTCCACTTGCTCTCCGACAGACCGTCCGCACTGCGCCGCATCGCCGTGCCGATCATCGACAGATAGCCAGGGCTTCCGGGCAGCTCATCGAATGGGACGTCATGTTCGACACCATCTGCGATCTTATACCGCGCGATCCGGATTATCCGACACGGGCGCGGGCGCTCGATATCCTTCGGCGCATCCTCAACGGCACTTTGTACGACGTTCTGCCATACCAGTTCCATGAAGAGCGGACCGCGGGTGGGGAATACATTCCACTCCGCAAGCGGCGACCCTCCGTGCGCTATGCCCTGTCGCGCGTAGTGGTGGAGGACAGTGTCTCCCTGCTGTTCAGCGAGGGTCACTTTCCGACGATCGATTGCGCCGATTCCGCCGTGCGAGGGTTCCTTGCCGACGTGGTGAAAGAAACCCGGCTCAACCAGATAATGACAGACGCCGCCGTAAAGGGGTCGGTAGGCTCGGTTGCAATTTTGATGCGGGTTCTCAGTGGGCGCGTCTTCTACGACGTACTTGACACGACATTCCTCACCCCGTCCTGGGATCCGCAAGCGCCTGACACCCTTTCCAGCGTGATCGAGCGTTACAAGGTTCCCGGAGACGTCCTGTCCGCCAACGGTTATGCCATCGACGATCCCTCTATCGACTACTGGTTCACGCGAACCTGGGATACCGACGTCGAGACATGGTTTATCCCGACGCCCGTCGGCGGAGCCGGCGACGCGATCACGGACGAGAGCCGCACGATCCGCCATGGCCTCGGATTCGTCCCGATTGTCTGGATACGTAACCTTCCGGGGCCGTCCGCATCAGGTGACCCAAACGACGGTGCCTGTACCTTCCGCGCAGCGGTTGAGACGCAGATCGAGATTGATTACCAGCTCAGCCAAGCGGGGCGCGGACTCAAGTACAGCAGCGACCCAACGCTGCTTATCAAGGAGCCGGCGACCTCCGACACCGAGATCGTAAAAGGCGCCGGCAATGCTCTTGTCGTTAGCGAGAAGGGCGACGCTAAGCTTTTGGAGATCGGAGGCACTGCCTCCGCGGCCGTGCTGGAATACGTCCGCACGCTGCGTGAGCTGGCTTTGGAAGGTGTCCACGGCAATCGCGCCAGCGCTGACCGTCTCACGGCCGCGCAGTCCGGTCGTGCATTGGAGCTGATGAATCAAGGTCTGATTTGGCTCGCAGACAACCTCCGTGTCAGCTACGGCGAAGGTGCTCTGCTCGCACTCTGCCGAATGGTGCTGCGCGCCGCGACACTCTACCCGCTGCGCGTCATGAGCCAGCCAGCGCCTGACGTGGAGCCAAACGTGCGGCTCACACTAAAATGGCCACGCTGGTATCCGCTTACCGCCGATGATCGCCAAAAAGATGCGCAAACCTTGGCTAGTCTGGTTACCTCCGGCCTAATCAGCCGCGAGACCGCTGCAAAAGCCGTCGCCGATACTT
>JBDTFI010000458.1:0-2707 GCA_039938035.1 Acetobacteraceae bacterium
AGTCGGCGCACTCGCGGCCGTAGCCCGAGTGCTTGACGCCGCCGAAGGGCATGCGCGGGTCGGATCGAAGTCGCGCACTTTTAGGTTCAGCGCTTCTGAGATGCGCATCCCGGTGGCATAGAAGACCCGGAACAGCACCGGGTCGATGAGCGCCCGGTTCGACATCTCCGACAGCGGCTGGGTGTCGATCGCGTCAAACAGGCGGCGGATCTCCTCGTCGCTGAACACGTAGGGCGGTGGCCGGTGGCGGGTCTTGAGGCGCGTCAGCGTCGGCGGCGCCCACGCTGGCCAGCCGAACTGGCGGGCGTGTTCTGCCAGGTCGCGCAGGATGATCTCCTCGCGGCGGATCGTGGACGCTTTGAGGTGGCGGCCGTAGAGGAATCCCTCGACAGCTTCTTGGATGATCGACCCGTCCGCGTAGCCGTCTCGGCTGCAGTGCTCGGCGAACTGCGCCAGCACCCGTGCTTGGTGGTCGTACCGGAATCCGCCGGCGCGGCGGGCCGCTACGAGTGTGTCGATCAATTCGGGCAGCGTCAGCGCGTTCATGACCGCGTCCCTTCCCCCGCGTGAAGGACATCTTCGACGTCGAGCGCGCAGCGACGCAGATGCTCGGTGTCGAGCCTGAGGTAGTGCGCGGCGGTCGTGGTGCCCGCGGCGTGACCCAGGACCGCGGTGACGACCGGCGGCGGCGTGTCGCTTTGAAGCATCGCGACCGCCAGCGCTCCGCGTAGCGAGTGCAGGCCGTGCGACCGACCGGCCGCGAACACGATCCCGGCACGCCGCGCGTAGTAGCTCAGCCGGCACCCCGCCGACGTCGAGGACCCGAACGCTATGAACGGGTAGCGGTGCTTGACGAACACCTGCCGGCAGGCCGCTTCGGGCCGGCCGTGGCGGACGTAGTCGATCACAGCCCATCCGACGTCGCCCGGCAGCGGCAGCGTCAACGGCACGCCGGTCTTGTGCTGCGTGAACGCCAGCGTCTTGGCCCGCCAGTCAAACCACCCGAGCTCCAAACGGCGCAGGTCTCCGACCCTCACACCGAGCCTGACGGTCAGCAACACCATCGCGTAGTTGCGTTTCCCGATCGCGGACTGCCGGTCGATCTGGCCCAGGACCAGGCGGACATCCTCAGCCGTCCACGGGTACGGAGCCGACTGGCCGCGCCGGGGATAACGCTGCGGCGGGAGCCGCCCCGCCAGGTCTTCCCGGATCTGCCCACCCTGGTGCAGATGGCGCAGAAAGTCAGCCAACGACGAACGCAGCAACCCGGTCGTCTTCGGGGCGTAGCCCCGCCGCTGACGCCGAGCCCAAAACCCGGCTAAGTCCCGGGCCTGCGCCTCCTCGAGGGTCTCCCGACCAACCTCCTCGAGGTAGGCGAGGAACTGGTCCGCAGCGCGCCTCTTGGTCACGACGCTCGCTTCGGCGTTACCCCGCCGCCGGCACACCGCGAGGTACTCGTCCCGGACCGCGCGAAAGCGCGCTGGACAACGCTCAACTGGCGGCGTTGTCGCCTGCCCCACCTCCGGGATACCTCCGGCCAAGGTTTCCATCAGCATGATCAACGGCCGGCGTGCGAGCTGAGCCCGTCTGGAACTCGTCGGCTCGCGCAAACCCGTGAGCCGGCACCCGGACCGCTCGAAGATGAAATCCAGGCAGTCCACCTCGGTCGGGAGCGATCGGCCGCGAGCCTCGAGGAACCCAGCCAACGCGTTGAACTCCGCCTCGTGGCGTTTGATCGTCGCCCTCGACCGACCCGCCGTCACCAACGCGACGATGACCCGCCCCGACGCGTCGCGGATAGTTGCTGCCTGCATGAGAATCGGCCTCCCGATCGCGGTGAACAGAGCGACGATTCTTCACCGCACCCACCGCATCCAAGGATGGCCTCCCACACGAGGAACGGGCAACGAATCCCGCATCAAGGAGGAAGGCGCGAATCTGACGGACACGCCGACCAGTCGGGGCGCTGACCCCGCATCAGGCCCCGCATTATGTGGCCGGAACCGGCTCCCGCGACAGGCCCAGCAAGGGAAACACGCCAGCCGGCCACATAACTCAGCCGTCCACGTAATGGCGCTTATGGAGAATTCCGCATAAGCGCCACACCGCAGCGATGCGACTGCTTCACGCGGGCGTCGACACCACCGTGATCGCGTTGTGGTTAGGCCACGAACGGGTCGACACCACCCAGATCTACCTCCACGCCGACCTCGCGCTCAAAGAACGAGCGATCGCGCGGACGACCCCACCCAACACCCGCCCCGGGCGCTACAAGCCGCCCGACAAACTGCTCGCCTTCCTCGAAGCCCTCTGATTATCCCGACCCCCGTTGGCGTGATCCGCCCGCCACCACAACGCCCACAGCCACAAGTCGGGATAACCCGGGCATCGGGATAGTGCCGCACGCATCTTTGGACCGGGGTGCGGGCACCGAGGACGTCGTTGACGGCCTTGCGCAGCGCCTTCACGCCATCCAGGACAGCGAGGACTCCCTGCTCGACATCTAGGCCGCGGTCAACCAGGTCAGCCAGCAGCGCGGTCGCGACCGTCGCGTTCTCCGTTGAGCCTTCCCATAGCCCGAGCGGAATCTTCACGCCGTCGGTGGTGATCCCGAGCGCGACAACGTTCGTGCGGCCCTTCAGATCGATCCCGTCGATCATCAGCACCGCCAAGCGCACGTCATTGAGCTGGCGGGCCATCAGCTGCT
>JBDTFI010000459.1:0-2857 GCA_039938035.1 Acetobacteraceae bacterium
GCGCGAGCATCATGCCATGAGCGGCCCCACCCACATCATCGTCGGCGCCGGCCAGGCGGGAGCCTGGGCGTCAGTGTCGATGCGCCAGGCCGGCTTCGCCGGACGCATCCTCGTCATCGGCGAGGAGCCGTGCCGCCCCTACGAACGACCGCCGCTATCGAAGACGATGCTCACCGTCGACCCCGAGCCCGGGGTCGCCTATTTCCACGACGCCGCCAAATACGCCGCCCTGCGGATCGAGTTCATCCTCGGAACCCCCGTCCTCTTCCTCGACGCCACCAGCCGGCG
This sequence comes from Acetobacteraceae bacterium, assembly GCA_039938035.1. Taxonomy (GTDB): domain Bacteria; phylum Pseudomonadota; class Alphaproteobacteria; order Acetobacterales; family Acetobacteraceae; genus DATFDN01. Next base: position 289 of record JBDTFI010000459.1, read on the forward strand.
GATCGAACTTGGCGACGGACGCACGCTGGCGTACGACCGGCTGTTGCTCGCGACCGGCGGGCGGGCCCGCCGTCTCGGCATCCCGGGAGGCGAGCGGGCGCTGGTTCTGCGCACGCTCGAACACGCGCGCGCTCTCCGCCACCGCCTCCTCCACGCCCGCCGCGTCGTTTGCATCGGCGCCGGCGTCATTGGCCTTGAGATCGCCGCCTCGGCCCGCGCCCGCGGCGCCCACGTGACCGTGCTCGAGGCCGCGCCATCCCCGATGGGTCGCGTCGTCTCCCCCGATGGTGCCCGCTTCATCGCCGATCTGCACGCACGCGCCGGTGTCGATCTCCGCTGCGGCGTCGCCATCGAGGCGCTGGAGCGCGCCGCGGATGGGGGTGAAAACGTCATCTGCGGCGACAACGCGGTGTTCTCGGCCGATCTCGTCATCGCCGGCGTCGGCATGGAACGCCACCTTGCCCTCGCCGAGCAGGCGGGCCTCGAGATCGACGGCGGTGTTGTCGTGGACGCGCATGGCCGGACCAGCGTGGACGGTGTCTACGCGGCCGGCGACATCGCCGCCTTCCCTCACAGGCTGTTCGGGCGCCTGCGGCTCGAATCGTGGCGGCACGCCCAGAACCACGGCATCGCCGTCGGCCGTGCGATGGCCGACGAGCCCGTGGCCTACGACGACATCCCGTGGTTCTGGACCGACCAGCACGGCGTCAACCTCCAGATCACGGGGATTCCGACATTGGCCGCGCGCACGGTGATACGCGGCGCCGATGGCTTCGTCGCGGTCCATCTGGCCGAGGACGGCACGGTCGTCGGCGTCACCGCGGCCGACAATCCGCGCGAGATCCGCGCCGGCACTGCCCTCATCGAGGCCCGCGCGCGCCCGGACATCGGCCAACTCGCCGACCCCGCGCTGCCCTTGCGCGGCCTCATCCCGCGCTAGGGGACGTCCCGTACGCCGCCAGAAACGTGGCCACGGCCGCGGTCACGGTCGCGTCGATCTCGGCCTCGCTCGGCGCCGGCGGCACGCCCAGGGTGGCGCGCAGGTGCAGGCCGGCGCGCAGCAGCGCCATCAATTGCTCGGCGGCCACCTCCGGATCCGGGACGCGCAGCCGCCCGGCGCTCGCCTGTTGGGCCAGCCAGGACCCGACCAGCGTGCGCGCGGTGGCTGGCCCGCCCTCGAAGAACGCGCGGCCCAGTTCGGGAAACCGCACGCTCTCGGCCAGCACGACCCGGTGGATCGCGAGCGCCTGGTCCTGCAAGACGAACCCGAGGATGCGACGGCCGAACCCGGTCAGCGCCGCCCGGACGTCCTGCCCGTGGGCCGGCAAGACCGTCTCCCAATCGAAATTGGCCCGGCACGCCTCGGTGATGATCGTCGCGAAGAGCTGGTCCTTGGAGCGGAAATAGGCGTAGAGCGTCGCCTTCGATACGTTGGCGGCACGGGCGATCGTGTCCATGCTGACAGCGCCGTAGCCCTGCGCGATGAACAGGTCGGCCGCCGCATCCAGCACCGCCTGGCGCTTGGGGGATTCGGTTTCCGGTCGGGAAAGGGCAGGGGCACTCATTCCCCGATCAACTAAACCGAGTGGTTCAGGTGTTCAACCCGTGCGCAGATGCGCCACCGCCGCCATCGCCACGCGCGTGAACGTCGGCTTCGCCGCCAGTGAGCGTCGCAGATACGCCCGCCCCTCGGAGCGGCCTCGGGCGAGCAGCGCGCGCCCGATCACCCACGCATTCTCCGCCTCCGCCCGCGCCCGGATGGAGGTGAGGCGCCGCGTGCCGAAGCGGGCGGGGAGTGCCGGGTTGGCGAAGATCGCTTTCATGCAGGGGGCGAACGAGGCCGGGTCGGTCGCCATGCGCAGATAGGCCCCATTCGGACGCCGACGCACGAACAGTACGGGTTCGCGCCCCAGGGCGCGCGCGAACCCACCCAGCGCGGCGATGCGCGTGAAGAACTCCCAGTCCTCGCCATAGGCGAGATCGGGGCGGAACCCGCCGGCCGCGCGCACCGCCCCGGTGCGGACCAGGACGTGGCCGCCGTTGGCGAACAGGTTCCGCACCAGCAGCCGAGGCAGGACATCGCCCCCGCGACAGCGCAGCACACGCCCGGGCCGCGCGCCCGGCTGGGCCTGTTCGGCGACGAACCCCGCCGACCCGCACGCGGCGACCGCGTTCGGGTCGGCCTGGAGGGCGCGCGTGAGCCGCGCCAGCGCATCCGGTGCGAGCCAGTCGTCGGCGTCGAGGAACAGCAGCGCCTCGGCCGGCCGGCACACCGCGATGCCCCGGTTGCGTGTCGCCGACACGCCGCCCCGATCGAGGCGGATTAGCGTCACCCGCGGGTCGGCCAGGAATCGGTCGGTAATCGCCGCCGTGGCGTCCGTCGAGCCGTCGTCGACGACCACCGCCGACCAATCAGCATAAGTCTGCGCGATGACTGATCCGATCGCATCGGCGATCCAGGGCGCGGCGTCATGGGTTGGGATGACGATGCCGATATGCACAGAATCTAGGCTACCACGTAACGACGTCGCTTATCCCCTCTCTGAGGGGGCGTCATCGTGCGCCGACC
>JBDTFI010000460.1:0-3710 GCA_039938035.1 Acetobacteraceae bacterium
GAGCCGTTGAGCGGCGTGCCCGCCCATCTGATCCGCGAGGCCGCGCGGCTCTACGCCACCGCCGGCAACGGCGCGATCTATTACGGCCTCGGCGTCACCGAGCACAGCCAGGGCAGCACCGCGGTCATGGCGCTGGCCAATCTGGCGATGGCGACCGGCAATGTCGGCCGGCCGGGGACCGGCGTGAACCCGTTGCGTGGGCAGAACAACGTGCAAGGCTCATGCGACATGGGCAGTTTCCCGCACGAGTTCTCCGATTATCGCCATGTCGCCAACGATGACGTGCGCGGCGTCTTCGAGCGGCTATGGGGCGTGACGCTCGACCCCGAGCCGGGCCTGCGGATTCCGAACATGCTCGACGCTGCCGTAGATGGCTCGTTCCGCGCCATCTACATCCAGGGCGAGGACATCGTGCAGTCCGACCCCGACACCCAGCACATCACCGCCGGCCTGGCGGCGATGGAATGCGTGGTGGTGCAGGATCTGTTCCTGTGCGAGACGGCGAGCTACGCGCACATCTTCCTGCCGGGCTCGACGTTCCTGGAGAAGGACGGCACCTTCACCAACTCCGAACGCCGGGTCAATCGGGTGCGCCGCGTCATGACGCCGCGCAATGGCTATGCCGATTGGGAGATCACCCAGTTGATCGCCCGCGCGATGGGCCTCGACTGGAACATCACGCATCCGTCGGAGATATTGGCGGAGATCGCGGCGACCACGCCGACCTTCGCTGGCATCTCGTACGCGAAGCTCGACGCGCTCGGCTCGGTGCAGTGGCCGTGCGACGAGGCGGAGCCGGCGGGCACGCCGACGATGCATGTCGGGCATTTCGTACGCGGCAAGGGCCGTTTCGTCGTCACCGAGTACGTCCCGAGCGACGAACGCACCGGTCCGCGCTTCCCTCTGCTGCTCACCACCGGGCGCATCCTCAGCCAGTACAATGTCGGCGCCCAGACGCGGCGGACCGAGAACGTCGTCTGGCACGAGGAGGATCGCCTCGAAATCCACCCGCACGACGCCGAGAATCGCGGCGTCAAGGACGGCGACTGGGTGCGCCTCGCCTCGCGTGCCGGAGAGACCACGCTGCGGGCATGGGTCACGGATCGCGTGGCGCCGGGGGTCGTGTACACGACGTTTCATCATGCGACGACGCAGACCAACGTCGTGACGACCGACTACAGCGACTGGGCGACCAACTGCCCCGAATACAAGGTGACGGCGGTGCAGGTTTCGCCGTCCAACGGCCCGAGCGCGTGGCAGGAGGACTACGCGGCGTTCGCCACCCAAAGCCGGCGGATCGCGCCGGCTCCGGCCGAATGACGATCCTCACCCGCCGCGAAGCCGCGGGTACCTCTCCCGCCAAGAGCGGGAGAGGTGGAAAAGCACCGTCGTCCACCTCTCCCGCTCTGCGTGAGAGGTCGCCGCGTCCTTACGCGGCGGGTGAGGGGTCGTCGCGCATCGTCCAACGCACCGCCTTCCGCGACGGCATCCAAAGCCTCGGCGCGCGCGAGATCGCCGAGGAAGCGCCCGTCGCCATCACCTACAACCGCGCCGTTCTCGCGGTGCTGCTCGCCACCCCCGCCGACCTCGAGGATTTCGCGATCGGCTTCAGCCTCACCGAACGCATCGTCGAAGCCCCGGCTGACATCGAGAGCATCGACGTCGTCGCGACCCCGGACGGCATCGAGCTTCGGATGTGGCTCCCTCCCACCCGCGCCGCGATCGCCGATGCCCGCCGCCGGCGCCTCATTGGACCGTCGGGTTGCGGCCTCTGCGGGATCGAAAGCCTCGCCGACGCCGCCCGCTCCCCGCTTCGCGTCGCCTCGCCGGCCCGCTTCGGTTCCGACGCCGTCACCGCCGCGCTCGCCGCGCTCCCGGGCGCGCAGGCGCTGAACCAGCGCACCCACGCCGTCCACGCGGCCGGCTTCTGGCACCCGGCGCGCGGGCTCCTCGCGTTGCGCGAGGACGTCGGGCGGCACAATGCGCTCGACAAGCTCGCCGGCGCCCTCGCCCGGATGGGCGTCCCGGCCGCCGACGGCGTCGTGGTCATGTCGAGTCGCCTGTCGGTCGAACTCGTGCAGAAGGCCGCCGCGATCGGTGCCCCGGTGCTGGTCGGCGTTTCCGCGCCCACCGCGCTCGCGGTCCGTACCGCCGAGGCCGCCGGCATCGCGCTGATTGGCGTTGCACGCGATGACGGATTCGAACTATTTACCCATGATGAACGAATAGAGTCGGGGCGGGCGCGCGATGTCGCCTGACAAACTGATATACATGGCCAACCAGATCGGCCGCGCCTTCGCCCACGAGAAGCACGACCGCGCCGTGGCCGACACCGCCACGCACATCCGGAAGTTCTGGGACCCGCGAATGCGCGCCGCCGTCTTCGCCGCATTCGATACCGAGGCTGGTGCGAAGCTCGACCCGATCGCCCGTGAAGCGGTCGGGAAACTGAGGGAGAGTACGTCTGAACTAAAAGCAAAATAAACCACGGGAGACTGCGTCATGATTCCTAGCCTCGCCGCGCCCGGTCTGTTCGACCGCGAGCGAATCGTCGCCGGTCCCGGCTTCAGCCGCTGGTTGGTCCCACCGGCCGCCCTCTGCGTGCATCTGTGCATCGGTCAGGCCTACGCCTTCAGCGTCTTCAACCTGCCGATGACCAGGCTTCTCGGCATCACCCATTCCACCCCCGACGACTGGAAGCTGACGCAGCTCGGCTGGATCTTCAGCCTCGCCATCGTCTTCCTCGGCCTATCCTCGGCGGCGACCGGCAGTTGGCTCGACCGCGTCGGCCCGCGCAAGGCGATGTTCACCGCCGCCTGCTGCTTCGGCGGCGGATTCCTCATCGGCGCGCTCGGCGTGCATCTGCACAATCTCTGGCTGATCTATTTCGGCTACGGCGTGCTCGGCGGCTGCGGGCTCGGCATCGGCTACATCTCGCCGGTGAAGACCCTTATCACCTGGTTCCCAGACCGGCCGGGGATGGCGACGGGCATGGCGATCATGGGCTTCGGTGGTGGCGCGATGATCGCCGCGCCATTGTCGGTCGAGCTGATGAGCGCGTTCTCCTCGCCGACCCATCTCGGCGTGGCCGAGACCTTCGTCGTCCTCGGCATCGGCTATTTCTGTTTCATGTGCATCGGCGCGTGGATCGTGAGGGTTCCGGCGGTGGGATGGAAGCCGGTGGGCTACGTCGCGCCGAGTCAATCCTCGGGCCTGATCACCACCGAGAACGTTCATGTCGCCGTCGCCTGGCGGACACCGCAGTTCTGGCTGCTGTGGTGGGTGCTCTGCCTCAACGTCACCGCCGGCATTGGCGTCCTCGGCCAAGCCTCCGCGATGGCGCAGGAGATGTTCCCCGGCCGGGTGACCGCGCTCGCCGCGGCGGGCTTCGTCGGCCTGCTCAGCCTGTTCAACATGGGAGGGCGGTTCTTCTGGGCGACGGCATCGGACTACTTGGGACGCAAGGTGACTTATTGCGTATTCTTCGTTCTCGGGATGCTGCTCTACTCGCTGGTGCCGACCGCCGGCGGCCTTGGCGGTGGCGGCGGCCTGGGGCTGTTCGTATTCTGCTTCGTCATCATCATCAGCATGTATGGCGGCGGCTTCTCGACCGTCCCGGCCTATCTCAAGGACGTATTCGGGGTGCGCTATGTCGGCGCCATCCACGGCGCCCTACTGACCGCCTGGTCGGCGGCCGGCATCTTCGGACC
>JBDTFI010000461.1:0-6860 GCA_039938035.1 Acetobacteraceae bacterium
GCGATGGCAAGCGCCGCCGCCGTCCCCGCCTGCCAGAACCGCAGCGTCCGGCGCGATGTCGGGAGAGGGATGACATTCGCGGTCGAAGTGCTCGCGGCGATGCGGTCCCAGAGATCGGAAGGCGGGACGCTGTCGTCGGTGAGCCGCGACAGAGGCGCGAAGCGGCGATCCCACGCCTCGACGGCACGGCCGAACGCCGGATCGGCCGCGACGCGCACCCGCATGGCCTCGCGTTCCTGCTCGTCGAGAACGCCGAGGGCGTATTCGGCGGCGAGCAGATCGGGATCCTGGGCCGGCGTGTCGCTCATGGCTCAAGACATCCGCGCAGCGAGGCGAGGCCGCGTCGTATCCAGGACTTCACGGTGCCGAGGGGCATGTGCAGGCGTTCGGCGAGCGTGCTGTGCGACAGGCCCTCGACATAAGCCAGCACGATGATGCGTCGGCGTTCAGGGTCGAGATTATCGAGGCAATGGCGCAGCGCCTCGCCCTCGGCGCTGCCGACCATGCGGGTGAGCACGTCGGGGCTGTCGTCGGCCTGCTCCGGCGGTTCGTAGCCGCCGACTTCGCGCCCGCGCCGGCGCACGATGTCGAGCGCGCGATAACGCACCAGACTGACCAGCCACGCCTCGGCGCTGCCGCGCGCCGCGTCGAAGCGCCCCGCCTGCTGCCAGACCTGCACGAAGGCGTCGTGCGTGGCGTCGGCGGCCAGCGAGGATTGACGGGTGATCCGCAGCGCGGTGCCGTGCAAGCGCCCCGACCACATATCGTACAGGTCGCGGAAGGCGCGCCGGTCCCCCGCCGCGCAGCCCCGAAGCAGGGAGGCGGACTGATCGGCATCGGGCAGGGCGGTGCCGTGCATCGCGCCTATATGGGCCGGCTTGCCGCCACGCCATCCGCCGCTCGCAAAGTTATCAGCGCGTCGGCGACGGTGAGGCCGGAATTGTCCTCATGCAGGATGACCGGGTTCAGCTCCATCTCGGTGATCCGATCGCGATGGGCGATCGCGAATTGCGACAACCGGACGAGCAGGGCGGCGAGCGGCGCGGTGTCGATGGGGGGAGCGCCGCGAAAGCCTTCCAGCAGGCGCGCGGAGCGCAGGCCGCGGATCATCGCCGTCGCGTCGGCTTCGGTGAGCGGCGCCGGGCGGTGGGCGACGTCGCCGAACAATTCGATTGTGGTGCCGCCGAAGCCAACCATCATGATCGGACCGAAGGTCGAGTCATTCACCATGCCCAGTGCAAGCTCGATTCCCTTGGGCGCCATGCGCTGCACCAGCACACCGTCGATCGCGGCATCCGGTCGGTGGCGGCGCACGGCGTCGAGCATCGCTGCGTACGCGGCTTCGACCCCAGCACGGTCGCGCAGGTTCAGACGCACGCCGCCCGCTTCGGTCTTGTGCGGGATATCGGGCGACTGGACCTTCAGGGCGACCGGGAAACCCAACGCCTCGGCCGCCGCGCCGGCCTCGGATGCCGAGCGGGTGAGGCGTTCGCTCGTCGTGGGCAGGCCCAGCAGCGCCTTGGCCCGATACTCGGGCAGCAGGGCATCCCCAGGAGGCAGGTCGGCTTTCGCCATGATCGGCGTCGCCGCGGTCGGCGCGCGGGCGAGCGCCTCGGCGTGCGTGGCGAGGCGGTCCATCGCGATGCCGCAGGCGCGCAAATCGGTGTGCAGAAAAAGACCGCAGGCAGCCGACTGGCGGCGCCCGAACGCCGACGGGATCGTGTAGCTCCAGAGCGTCACGGGCTTGCTCGCCGCCGCAAACAGAGGGCGGATGCGCTCGGGGTCGAGCATCACGCGCGTTTCGCTGGCGAGCGAACTGACGATCACGATGCTGTCGATCTCGTCGGACGCCTCCAGCATTTCCAGCGTGCGGACCACGACGGGGCCGGTATTGCCGCCCTGGGCGGTGACGTCGACCGGGTTCTGCGGTGAAGCGTACGACGGGATCAGGGTGCGGATGCGACCTTGCAAATCGGGCGAGAGGGTTGGAACAGTGAGATTGTTCGCAACCAGCGTGTCGGCGATCCAGGCGCCGCCGCCGCCGGAGACGGTGATGATGCCGACACGACGACCCTTGGGCGGCTTGCAGGTGAGCAGCATCCCGGCGATGGACACCGCCTCGTCGGGGTCTTCGGCTTCGAGGATACCGTGGTGCTGGAAGATCGCCCGGTAGGCGGTGTGCGAACCCGAAAGCGCGGCGGTGTGGGACGCGCTGGCGCGTTGCCCGGCCTCCGATCGTCCGACCTTGATGGCGACGATGGGCTTGCCGCGCCGGCGCGCCTCCTCCGCGGCGGCGACGAAGCTTGCACCGTCGCGGATGGTTTCGCAGAACATCATCACCGCGTGGGTGCGCTCGTCGCGCACCATGTAGTCGAGGAAGTCCGCCGCGGTGAGGTCGGATTCGTTGCCCGTCGTCATGACGTAGCTGAAGCCGAGGCCGGCGGCCTTGCCGCGGTTGAACAGCGAGAAGCCGATGCCGCCTGACTGGGCGATGACGCCGATGCGACGCTCGGAGACCAGCGTGGGGGCTTCCTCGTCCGGCTTCACTTCGACGGTCGGGCTGAACGTGGTGCTGATGCGGCCGATGGCGTTGAAGTACCCTTCGCAATTCGGGCCGGCGATCCGCAATCCGGTGCGCCGCGCGATGGCGAGCAGCCGCGTCTGCATGTCCGACGCGGCGCCGCCTTCCTCGGCGAAGCCGGAGCTGATGACGATCATGTATTTGACGCCGGCCCGCGCGCACGCCTCGGCGGCGTCGGCGACGGCGTTCGCGGGGATCGCGACGATCGCAACGTCGATCTCGCCGCCCGCCGCTTCGAGCGAAGAGTGACAGGCGAGGCCGTCGATCTCGGTATAGCTCGGGTTCACCGCGACGATGCGGCCGGCGTAACCGTTGGCGCGCAGATGGCGCAGCAGCAGGCCGCGGATGCGGTGCGGATCGGGCGAGGCGCCGAGCACGGCGATGGCGCGCGGCCAGAAGAAGCGTTCGAGCGGGTGGGGGTTCATCGTCGTCCTAATGGCGGAGCCGAGGGTCAAGGATGTCGCGCACCGCGTCGCCGAGCAAGTTGGTGCCGAACACCACGAGGCTGATCGCGAGGCCCGGAAAGATCACCAGCCACGGCGCCTTGCTCATATACTCGGTCGCGTTCTCGCTTAGCATCCGACCCCAGGACGGGTAGGGTTCGGGCACGCCGAGGCCGAGGAATGAGAGCGACGCCTCGGTGAGGATGGTGGAGCCGAGCGCCGCCGTCGCCAGCACGATGAGCGGGGCGAGCGTGTTCGGCAGGACGTGGCGCAGCGCGATGCGCCACTCCGTCATGCCGGTCGCGCGCGCCGATTCGACGAAGACGGTCTCCCGGAGGGTAAGGGTGTTGGAGCGGATCACCCGGGCGATGCCGGGGATCAGCGGCACGGCGACGGCGATGATGGTGTTGGTGAGCGAGGAGCCAAGCGCGGTCGTGATGACGAGCGCCATCACCAGCAATGGCAAGGCCTGCATGATCTCGGAGAAACGCTGCGCCAGCAGGTCGAACGTGCCGCCGATATAGCCCGACGACAGACCGAGAGCGACGCCGCCGATGCATCCGAGGCCAGTGGCGCCGAGCGACACGGCGAGCGAGACGCGCGCGCCGTAGACCAGGCGGCTGAACATGTCGCGGCCCATCACGTCCGCGCCCAGCCAATGGATCGCGCTGGGGGCGGCGAGCGAAAGGCGGGCGTTGGTGGTGAACGGGTCGAAGCGGACGATCCAGCCGGCGAAGATCGCGGCGAAGACGAACAGGGTCACGATGATGGCGCCGGCGATGCCGAGCGGGTAGCGGGCGAAGAGGTGCGACAGAGTCTCTCGCCGCCCCCTCCCCCCAACCCCCTCCCGCGAGGGGAGGGTGAGTAGAACGGAGCCCGCGCTCACTTCTCCCTCACCCATAGCGGATGCGCGGGTCGATCAGCGCGTAGAGCAGATCGACGATCAGGTTGATGACCACGACCATCACGGCGATCAGCATCACCAGGTTCTGCACCATCGGGTAGTCGCGCCAGCGGATCGCCTGGACCAGGAAGCGGGCAACGCCGGGAATGTTGAACACCGTCTCGGTGACGATCAGGCCGCCGATCAGGAAGGCGGCTTCCAGGCCGATCGTGGTGATGACCGGAAGCAGCGCGTTGCGCAGCGCGTGGCGGATCATCACGGCGGCCTCGCCGAGACCCTTGGCGCGGGCGGTGCGAACGAAGTCCTGGCGCATCACCTCCAGCATCGCCGAACGGGTGAGCCGCATCACCAGTGCCGAACTGCGGAAGCCGACGGCGACGGCGGGCACCGCCATCGTGCCGAGCCCGATCCAGAACCCGTGCGGCGCGGCGTTGTAAATCGGGATGGTGCCGAAGAAATTCACGAACCCCATCAGGATCAGCAGGCCGAGCCAGAACGACGGAATGGACAGGCCGCTGAGGCTGAACACGCGCAACGCATAGTCGAGCGCGGTGTCCTGACCCACCGCGCTGAGCACGCCGAGCGGCACGCCGAGCAGGATCGAGAACGTGAGCGCGAGGAGGGCGAGCTCGCCGGTGATCGGAATGCGCGGCGCGATCTCCTGGAGCACGGGTTTCTCGGAGACGTAGGAAGTGCCGAGATCGCCGTGCAGCAGGCCGCTGATCCACTCAGCGTACTGCACCGGGATCGAGCGATCGAGATGGAGGTCATGGACGATCCGTGCCTTGTCGCCCGGGTCGATCATCCCGGCGGAGTCGAACAGGATATCGGCGATGTTGCCGGGGGCGACACGCAGCAGCAGGAAGATCGCGATGGAGACGCCGAACAGCGTCAGCAGCATGAGGCCGAAGCGGCGGGCGAGGTAGGCGGTCATGGTCTCACTTGTCGAGCCACACATCCTCGAAGCGCCAATGATCGTAGATCGAGTTCACCGGCAGATGGACGTCATGCACGTCCGGCTGCCAGCAGGTCACGGCGACGTTGTGCATGATGACGGGGCGGGCGCCGTCCTCCTGTAATTTCTGGTCGATGTTCCAGACCATCTGCCGCCGCCTGGCGAAATCCGTGGTCTCCGATTGCTCGTGAAACAGCTTCTCCAGCGCCGGGTTGCAGTAGCCGGTGTAGTTGCGTTCGGACTTGCAGGCGTAGGTCTCGAACAAGACCACGTCGGGGTCGTCGACGGCGATGCCCTGGACGTTCATCGCCACCGCGTAGTCCTTGCGCGCGAGGCGGGCGTACCAGACGGCGCTGTCGAGCGGCTCCAGCGTGCCCTGGATGAAGACGTTTTTCAGGTGGTCGATCAGGATCACCGCCGGATCGCGGTACGAGGCGATGTCGCGCGTCTCGATCTTCACGTTCAGCATCTTGTCCGGCCCATAGCCGAGGCCGGCCATAATCTTGCGCCCCTCCGCGCGGTTAGCCGCCACGTCGGGGCCGTAGCCGACGACGTTCTTCAGGTAGTCCTCCGGCATTCCCCAGATGCCGGCGGGCGGCGGCAGCATGGCGCCGCCGATCTTGTTGACCCCTTGGCTGAGGATGTCGACGAAGGCGCGGCGGTCGAGCGACAGCATCATCGCGCGCCGCACCTCGGGATTGTCGAACGGCTTATGAGCGAAATTCACCAGCAGGTTGGCCTGCGTGTTGTTGGGCTGGCTGAGGCAGATCGCGTTCGGGTCCTGCGCCTTGATGTCCTTCAGGAGGATGGGCGGGATGTCGGAGACGAAAGTGAGGTCGTATTTGCCGGCCTCGAACGCCAGCAGCGCGGTCGAGCGGTTCGGGATGATGGTGTATTCGATGGCGTCGAGATACGGCAGGCCGGGCTTGAAGTAGTCCGAGTTGCGGACGAGCTTGATCGATTCGTTCTGCTGCCAGGAGACGAACTTGAACGGACCGGTGCCGATCGGATGGGTACGTTGATCGGCCGCCGAGACGCCGCACGGATAGATCGGCGCGAAGCCGCTCGCCAGCATGGTCAGCAGGGACGGCTCCGGCGCGTCGAGATTGAACGTCACCTGATCGTCGCCGGTCGTCGTCACGTCCTTCAGGTCGAAGTACCATGAGCGGCGCGGATTCTTGCGAAGCCGCGTCTCGCCTTTGCCCTGGATCAGGTCGAACGTGCATTTCACGTCGGCGGCGGTGAACGGCCTTCCGTTGTGGAAACGCACGCCGTGCCGCAGCCTGAAAGTGAGCGCGGTGCCCTCCGGGTTCCACGCCCAGCTCTCGGCGAGGTCGGGCACGATGTCGTCCGCGCGGTCCTGGTCGGTCCTGGTGCCGAACGTCACCAGATTGTTGAACACCGACGCGAACGGCATGACGGTGGAGATCGTCGCCTCCTCGAGGAGCGAGGCACTGGGCGGATTATCGCGATGTTCCACGCGCAGCGTCCCGCCGTGCCTGGGCGTTTCGGCCGCGGTTGCCGATGCCGTCATCAGAATGGCGGCAAGCGTGCCGGCGATTGTCGCGTTCATACGTTTTCTCCCCTCGGGCACGCGGCCTGCTTCGCGTTTAACCCCTCCTGCGAGAGGAAGACAGAGTCAAGGAGACGCCGCGCCGGCCATTCGTAGACGGCCCGCCATCCCGCATGTAAGTTGGTCGGGATGGAGGGTGCGCATGAAGGAACCTCGTTTCAGCAAACCCACCGCGAGCGACTGGCCCGATCTTCCGCTGGCGGACTGGACGGACACTTGCGACACGCTGCATCTCTGGACGCAGGTGATCGGCAAGATACGGCTTTCCCATGCGCCCATGGTCAACCATTGGTGGCAGGTTCCGTTGTACGTCAGCTGTCGCGGGCTGACGACGTCGCCGATTCCCTACGGTGTCGGGAGTTTCCGGATCGACTTCGATTTCATCGACCACCGCCTGACGATCG
>JBDTFI010000462.1:0-17906 GCA_039938035.1 Acetobacteraceae bacterium
TTCATGGATCAGTTCACCAAGAAGTTCGGCCCGCAGAGCGTCAACCCGTTCGCCGGCTACAGCTATGACGCGATGCTGCTGCTCAAGAATGCCATTCCGGTGGCGCTGAAATCGAGCAAGCCCGGCACCGAGGCGTTCCGCGTCGCACTGCGCGACGCGCTGGAGAAGACGCATGATCTGGTCGGCGTGAGCGGCGTCTATGACATGTCGCCGACCAACCACAACGGCCAGGATTCCCGCGCCGCCGTGCTGGTCGAGGTGAAGAACGGGGAGTGGACGGCGATCCACTGAACGAGCGGTGGACTCGTTCGTCTTCCTCGCGCTGCTCCAGGATGGGCTGACGACCGGGGCGATCTATCTGCTGCTCGCGATCGGGCTGCTGATCGTGTTCTCGGTCACCCGCGTCATCTTCGTCCCGCAGGGCGATTTGCTCGCGTTCGGCACGCTGACGGCGGCCTCGGTGCAGGCGGGTCATGCACCGGGGACGCTATGGCTGCTCGATGCGCTCTCCGCGGTCGCGCTGATCGCCAGTCTCCGGCGTGCGCCGCTGCGCGCGCTGGCGATGTGGGCGCTCTATCCGGCGGTGGTCACGCTCGCCGTGCTGCTGCTCGGGCCGCGTCGGATTCCGGCGGTGTCGCTGCTGCTGGGCATCGCGATCGTGACGCCGTTCGGCCCGCTGATCTGGCGGTTCGCGTTCCGCCCGGTCGCCGACGCCTCCGTCCTCGCGCTGCTGATCGTCGCAATGGCGCTGCACTTCGTGCTGATCGGTCTCGGCCTCGTGTTCTTCGGCCCCGAGGCAGCGAGCGTACCCACCCTGACCGACGCCAGCTTCGACCTCGGCTCGCTGACCGTGTCCGGCCAGTCGCTATGCGTGCTGGGCGTCTGCGTCGTGCTGGTCGTCGGCCTGCGCTGGTTCTTCGGCGCGACGATCCATGGCAAGGCGCTGCGCGCCACGGCGTCGGACCGGCTGGGCGCGCGGCTGTGTGGAATCGACGGAGCCGGGGCGGGCGCCCTCGCGTTCGCCCTCGCCGCCTTCATCGCCGCCGTCGCCGGCATCCTGATCGGCGCTATCACGCCGCTGTCCTACGACGCGGGATTCGACATCGGCCTGAAGGGCTTCGTCGCGGCGATCATCGGCGGCCTCGTGTCTTATCCGGCGGCGGCGGCAGGCGCGATCCTGGTGGGCGTGCTGGAATCGCTCGGCAGCTTCTGGGCGAGCGCCTATCGTGAGGTGATCGTGTTCACCCTGCTGATCCCGGTGCTGGTCTGGCTGTCGCTGCGCGGGGGCGCGGCGGAGGACCGGGCTTGAGCCGAGGCGTGGGCGCGCTGGCCGCGCTGGCAGCCTGCATCGCCGCTCCGTTTCTGCTGCCGATTTTCTGGGTCACGCTGTTCGGCTATGTCGGCCTCGCCGCGATGGTCGCACTCGGCCTCGTGCTGCTGACCGGCATCAGCGGGCAGACCTCGTTCGGGCAGGCGAGCTTCGTCGGGCTCGCCGCCTACGCGACCGCGCTGCTCAGCAAGAGCGGGCATTCGCCATTCCTCGGCCTGCTCGCCGGGCTGGCGCTGACCGCCGCCGTCGCCTGGCTGCTCGGGCTCATCACCGCGCGCCTGTCCGGGCACTTCCTGGCGCTGATCTCGGTCGCCTGGGGGATCAGCTTCTTCTCGTTGTTCGGAACCTTGCCGTTCCTGCACGGCTTCAACGGCATCGGCGACATCCCGCCCTTGCCGTTCGGGGCGGATCGGCGGGTGAACCTCGCGGTGATCTGGGTGCTGCTGGTCGGCCTGGTCGTGGTGTCGGCCAATCTGCTGGACAGCCGCGCGGGCCGCGCCATCCGCACGCTGAACGGCGCGCGGATGATGGGCGAGAGCGCGGGGATCGACACGATCGGCCTCAGCCGCGCGGTGTTCGTGATCGCCGCGCTGTACGCGGGGCTCGCGGGATGGCTGTTCGCGCACTTCCAGCGCTTCATCAACCCGACGCCGTTCAGCCTGGACGCCAGCATCGACTATCTGTTCATGGTCATCATCGGCGGCGCCGACCGGCTGGGGGGCGCCGTGCTGGGGGCGGCCCTGGTGACGGTGCTGCGCGATCAGTTCAACGACTGGATTCCGCGCCTGACCGGACGCGCGGGCGATTTCGAGTTGCTGGTGTTCAGCGTGGTGGTGATCCTGCTGCTGCAACGTGCCCCCGCCGGCCTCTGGCCCATGCTTGCCCGCTTCGTGCCGCGTTCCGCCCCACGCCGGCGGCCGGTGTTGGCAGCGGCGGCGATGGCGCCCGCACCGACAGAGCGCGCGCACGGAGAATTGCTGCGCGTCGATTCCGTCACCCGCATGTTCGGCGGACTCGCCGCCAACCAGGACATCAGCTTTTCGGTCCACGCCGCCGAGATCGTCGCACTGATCGGTCCCAACGGCGCCGGCAAGACGACGTTGTTCAACGTCATCAGCGGCATCCTCGCGCCGAGTGCCGGGCGCATCCGGTTGTTTGGCCGCGACGATGCCCTGATCGGCCCAAGCCGCATCGCCGCGGCGGGTCTCGCGCGCACTTTTCAGCATACCAAGCTGCTCGGGGGTCGCAGCGTCCTCGAGAACATCGCGATCGGCGCCCATCTGTCCGGGCATGCCGGCATCGTGCGCGCGATGCTGCATCTTGAGCGCGCGGAGGAATCGCGCCTGATCGGCGAGGCGATGCGTCAGGCGGCGCGGGTTGGGCTGGACGACGTGCTCGACACGCCGGCCGGCGATCTGCCGCTGGGGCGTCAGCGGGTGGTCGAGATCGCCCGCGCGTTGTGTCTGCGCCCACGGTTGTTGCTGCTGGACGAACCGGCCGCCGGCCTGCGCCTCGCCGAGAAGGAGCAACTCGCGACCTTGCTGCGCCAGTTGCGCGACGATGGCATGGGCGTGCTGCTGGTCGAGCACGACATGGAGTTCGTCATGCGCCTCGCCGACCGCGTGGTGGTCATGGATTTCGGCCAGAAGATTGCCGACGGACCGCCGGAGCGGGTGCAATCGGATCCGGTGGTGCTGGAAGCCTATCTGGGCGGCGTCGCGTGACGCTGCTGGAGATCACCGGGCTGCGCGCGGGCTACGGGCACGTGGAGGTGCTGCATGGGGTCAGCCTGACCGTCCCCGAAGGTCGCATCGTCGCGATCGTCGGCCCGAACGGCGCCGGCAAGACGACGCTGATGGGGGCGGTAATGGGGTTGCTGGCGCGCCGCGCCGGCGAGGTGCGCTATCTCGGCGCGCCCGCGGGGCCCACCGAGGCGTTGGTCGCGGCGGGCGCGATCATGGTGCCCGAGACGCGGGCGCTGTTCACCGATATGAGCGTCGAGGACAATCTGCTGCTGGGCTTCTACCCGCGTCGCCGGGCGGGCGAACGCGATGCGAGGCCGGCGATGCGCGACGTGTACGCCATCTTCCCTCGGCTGGAGGAGCGCCGGCGCCAACGCGCCGGCACGCTGTCGGGGGGCGAGCGGCAGATGCTGGCGCTGGGACGGGCCCTGATGGGAAACCCCCGGCTGCTTCTGCTGGATGAGCCGAGCCTGGGGCTCGCGCCGCGCATCGTCCGCGAGATCTTCCACGTATTGACCGACCTGCGCGGGCGCGGCCTGTCGATCCTGCTGGTGGAACAGAACGCCCGGGCCGCCCTGCAAGTATCGGATTACGGCTACGTGCTGGAGATGGGCGAGGTGGTGGCCGAAGGACCGAGCGCAATGCTGGCCAAGGATCCCCGTATTCTGGAGACCTATCTCGGCCAGCGTCGCTTGCCGGGGCAGGCGGCGGATGGTCCACTCGCGCCATGAGCACTCCCGCCCCGGCGCGTCCCGCCGCCACCATCGTGCTGCTGCGTGACGCGCCCGAGGGAATGCAGGTGTTCATGGTGGTGCGCCACCACCAGATCGACTTCGCCTCCGGCGCGCTCGTGTTTCCCGGCGGGCGCGTCGATCCGCCTGACCGCGACATCACCGGGGGGCCGCGTTGTGGCGGCGCGCCGGGTCTGGGCGGCGAGGCCCTGGCGCTGCGTGTGGCGGGCATTCGCGAGGCGTTCGAGGAATGCGGCGTGCTGCTGGCGCACCCGCGCGGCGCGAGCGGACTGATCGACGCCGCCCGTCTGCGGTCGGTCCGGCGCGACACGGACTTCGCGACGCTGCTGGAGGCGGAGGACCTGGTGCTGGCGGCGGAGGCGCTGACCCCGTTCGCCCATTGGATCACGCCGCCCATGATGCCGAAGCGGTTCGATACGCATTTCTTCCTAGCGCTCGCCCCGGCCGACCAGTTGGCCGTCCATGACGGCGCCGAATCGGTCGATAGCGTCTGGATCAGCCCCGCCCGCGCGTTGGCCGAGGCTGGCGAGGGGCGGTGGAAGCTGGTGTTTCCGACCCGGCTGAACCTGCAAAAGCTCGCGCGATGGACGAATTCGGCCGCGGCGATCGAAGCGGCGCGGGTTGCTCCGATCGTGACGGTGATGCCCGAGGCGACCCGGACGCCGACGGGACGGAGGATGCGGATCCCCGCTGCCGCTGGCTATGGCGGGGAGGTGTTCGAGAGCATCGACCCGCCGGCGATGGAGCCGCGCGATCTATCGTGATGGCGGCCCGCGGCTCCCCGTTACGGGATGGCGATCGCCTGCGGTGCGAACCGCCCCGTCTCAGCATCCTTGTGGCACGCGTCGCAGGTCGCTTTCGATCCCACCGCATCCTTGGCGAACTCGGCATCCGGAATTCCCGCGTGCATCATCCGCCAGTACGGCGTCGCGGTGATCCGCCCGGGATCGGCCGGATCGCGAACGCGGAACACATTCGCGGCCAGCGTGTCCCAGTGCCCGGCCGCGTTCGCATCGGCGTAGGCGCGGAGTTGCGCGACCAGCGCGGGGGAGAGGCTGGCGTCAGCGCCGCCGTAATGGTGCTTCAGGTCGTCGAATATCCCATTCCATACCTCCGCCGGCGCGAGGCTCGGCGGGTAGGCGAAGTGGCACGCCCCGCACTGCTCGGTCCAGGTCGGATCGAGGCTCGCCGGGGGCACGCCGCGCGCGGGCAGCCGGGCGAGCACGTTGACCCCGGCGGCGGCGATGCAGATCCCACCGCCGACGATCACGCTCGCGAGCAGCCACGCCGGGGGAACGTGCGGGAGCGGGGGCGAGGGCGTCCTCTTGCGCCCGGTGATCATGGCGCGCACCAGATTCTGCTGCGTCAGCATGCTCTCCAGCGCCACGCCGCCGAGATGGGCGCCGATCATCACCGCGACCACGATCGCCAGCACATAGTGGATCGTGAGCGCCCGCACGCCGCCGGCGTAGCCCATGAACGCCGCCAGCGGTCCCTGCTTGACGACCCCGCCCAGCGCGGTGACGCCGCTCGCGACCATCGCCGTCAGCACGACCAGGAACCCGATCACCATCAGCGCGCCGAGGGGATTGTGCCCGAGGTGGTGCTCCACTTTTCCGGCGACGACCCCTCGCAGGTGGCGCACGCATTCTTCCGGGGTGGGGACGAAGCTCACGAACCGCGCATGCCGGCCGCCCAGTACGCCCCACACCACGCGAAAATACAGCAAACCGGCGACGATCGCGCCGGTGATCAGATGCACGCGCAGCCAAGTCCGGGGCGCCAGGAAGCCGGTGAACAGCAGCAAAACCACGCCGATGGCGAGGCTCCAGTGGAACACGCGCACGCCACGGCCCCATACGCGGACCTCGTGGACGTTCATTTTGGTTGCCATCGGTCGCAGAATAGCCGTTTTCTTCACCCGACGCTGAAGCGTCCGAAACCGTGGAGGCCAAACCCATGAAGCATCTTACCCTTGCCGCCGCCCTTCTCGCCGGCGCCGCGTTCCTCGCGCCGGCCTGGGCCGCCACCGTGACCTACCACGCCACCCTGAACGGCGCCTCCGAGGTGCCCCCCACCACGTCGACGGGGACCGGCACGTTCGAGGCGAGCCTCGACACGACCACCAAGGTGCTGACCTCCACGCTGACCTATTCGGGGCTCACCGGCCCCGCGACGGCGGCGCATATCCACGGCCCGGCGGCCGTCGGCGCCAATGCCGGCGTGATGATCCCCATGAAGCCGCCGCTCGCCAACCCGATCAAGGAGACGTCGACGCTGACGGACGCGCAGATCAAGGAGATCGACGCCGGTCAGACCTACGCGAACGTCCACACGAAGGCCCACCCGGCGGGCGAGATCCGCGGCCAGATCAGCAAGGGGGGCTGAGGCCCGGCGCCTCCCTTCTCCCTCCCCGAAGCGGGGAGGGAGGTGAGGGGTTCCGGAGTTCCGGCGGCGGTCACAGTTCGGCGATAGGGCCCGGGTCTGCTTCGCGTTTCCCCCGTGACAGGCCCATCGTAGGGTCAACGGTTCGCGAGGAGCAGTCATGCGTCCGCGCTTCGTCGTCACCAATGTCGTCGTCGCCGGCTTGATTTACGCGGCCTGGCGGCTCGGAGTCTTCGCGGGCTTCCCCGCGCTCGGGCCGGTCGAGATCGTCATGGTCGGTTTCCTCGCGGCCTACGCAGCGCTCGGTGCCGGCGCGGCCTTCCTGGGGAACTGGCGCACCTGCGCGCACATCGCCAACAGCCTGCCCATGTGGGCGCTCACCTTCACCGGACTCGGCCTGGTGCTCGCGGTCGCCGACCTGCACAGCCTCACGCCGGAGGCGATGGCCGCGGTGTTCCGCAACCTCGCCTACTCGATTATCCCGAACATCGTGGGCGTCGCGCTGATGGCCTGGCTGCGCGAGCTTGCCTGGTGGTCCGCCCGTGCCGAAGTTTAAGGGCTTCGAGTGGTCCTACCGCGACCTGCTGACCTCGCTGGTGGTCGTGTACATGGCGATGGCGGCCCTCGCCCTGATCGCCGCCGGCAAGGTGACGACCCAGGCGGTCACGCCCGGCAACGTGCTGTTTCAGCTCAGCTGGGAACGCGAGAAGCTTGCTGACGTCGACCTATGGGTGCGCGCGCCCGACGACATCGCCGTAGGCTACTCCCACCCGTCGGGGAGGCACTGCAACCTGCTGCGCGACGACACCGGGCGGCCGACCGATCCGGAATCGCGCAACTTGGAACTCACGGTGTGCCGGGGGATGCCGGACGGCGAGTGGATCGCCAACGCGGCGCTCTACGCCGACCGTGACGGCAAGCTGCCGATCACCGCCATCGTCACCGCGACGATGGCGGGCAAGGACGGCATCATCGAGATCGCGAAGCGCAGCGTCATCCTGACGCGCGAGGGCGAGGAGCACACTGCGTTTCGCTTCACCCTGCACGGCCAGGACCTCCAGTCCGGCAGCGTGAACCACCTGGAGATCAACCTCTGGAAACATCCGTCGTGATGGACGCGATGGACTTCCTGGGGCCGATCGTGTTCGGCGTGCTCGCGGTCTCCGCCGGGGCCTGCGCGCTGGCGGTCCGCGATGGCTGGCTCCGCGCCGCCTCGTTCTGCCTGACCCTCGCCCTCGCCGGAGCGCTGTGGCAGACGAGCCTCGGCCGCCCACGTCTGCCGCTGTTCGACACGCCGAGCGGCACCGTCGTCAGCTTCCGCTTCGACGAGCCGCGCGCGATCTATCTCTGGATGCTGGCCCCGGGCGAACGCACGCCGACCGCTTTTGCTTTGCCGTGGTCGGAACGCCAGGCCGCCGAACTTCAGCAGGCCGCCGAGCAGGCGCGCCAACAGGGCGAGCCGCTGCAGGCCAAGCCCACCGGTCGGCGCGCCCCGATCGGCTTGCACCTCACGGCGCAGGAGGGCGTCCGCTTCTACCCGGCGGAGCACGTGGCGCTGCCACCGAAGGCGGTGCCGACGGAGTGATGCGCCCGCCTTGACCGCGCCGCTTCCTCGCCGCTTCATTGACGAAGCTCGGGAAGGAAAACGCGGATGAAGCCAAAGATCGCCATCATGGGTGCCGGCGCGGTCGGCGCCTACACCGGGGCGCATATGGTCCAGGCGGGGGAGGAGGTCGTCTTCATCGACCCGTGGCCCGCCAACGTCGAGACGATGCGTGCCAAGGGCCTGCACATCTCGCACCTGACCGGGGAGGAATTCACCGTTCCGGTCCGCGCGCTCCACCTGACCGACGCGCAGACGCTCGCCAAGGAACGCCCGATCGACATCGCGTTCGTCTGCATGAAATCCTACGACACCGCATGGGCGACCCGCCTGATCGCGCAATATCTCGGCCCCGATGCGTTCGTGGTGTCGTTGCAGAACTGCATGAACGAGGAGACGGTCGCCTCGGTCGTCGGCTGGGGCCGTACGATGGGCTGCATCGCCAGCTCCATCACCGTCGATTTGTGCGAGCCCGGCCATGTCCGCCGCGCCGCCGGCAAGAGCCGCGGCAAGGGCCACACGGTCTATCGGGTAGGCGAGGTGCATGGCCGCATCACCGAGCGTGCGCGCGAGGTTTGCCGATTGGTCGATACCGCCGACGGCTCGCTGGTGACGCCGAATTTGTGGGGCGAGCGCTGGTCCAAGCTGGTCACCAACGTGATGGGCAACGGCTTGTCGGCGGCGACCGGCATGATCAGTCGCGACGTGGTGAAGAACGACGCCATGCGCCGCTTCTCCGCCCGCCTCGGCAGCGAGGCGATCCGGGTCGGCCAGGCGCTCGGCTACGCGCTCGAGGAGATCCTGCACATGGAGCCGGAGGTGATCGCCCGCGCCGGCGAGGGCGATCCGGACTCGCTGCACGCCTATGACGAGCACCGCCTAGAGGAAACCCGCAAGCCCGGCGGCGGCGAGCATCGCCCGTCAATGGGCCAGGACATGGTGAAGGGGCGGCGAACCGAGATAGAGTTCATGAACGGCCTGATCGCCGACAAGGGCGAGGCCATCGGCATCGCGACCCCGGCCAACGTCGCGCTGACCGCGATCGTCAAGCGCGTGGAACGCGGGGAATTGCAGCCCGATCCGCGCCACATCGTGGATCTGCGGCTGAACTGAGGCCGCTTCGCGCGACCATCGTTCAGCCTGGAATCGTCTATTTGACAACGGACATTGCGTTCCCCCAATGTCGGTATCCTGGTCGCCCGGGGGGGGAAAAGATGTCCTGTTTGCTGCGCGTGAGCGTATTGGCCGGCGTCCTGTTCGCTGCGAGTGTCTTCGCGATCGCGGATGCACGCGCGCAGACGTCACGGAGCAGTACAGCGGGTCCGGACGCCTACGGGCTCTACATGGCCCGCGCGGCCGATTGCATGCCCTGCCATACGCGTCTGGGCGGAACCCCGTTCGCCGGCGGGCTGGAGATCAGCACGCCGTTCGGCTCGCTGAGTTCTCCCAACATCACGCCTGATCCCGACACCGGCATCGGCCGCTGGACCGACGATCAGTTTTACGCCGCCCTGCACGACGGCATCGGCCATACCGGCGAGTACCTCTACCCGGTGATGCCGTTCCCATCCTACACGAAGATGACGCGTGAGGACGTGCTCGCGATCAAACGCTATCTCTTTACGCTCAAGCCCGTTTTCGCCCCGCGGGCGCCGAGCGCGATGGAATTTCCGTTCAACGTCCGCACGTCGCTTCTCGCCTGGCGGGAGCTGTTCTTCACGCCGGGCACGTTCACGCCTAACCCGACGCATTCGGCCGACTGGAACCGCGGCGCCTATCTGGTCCAGGGCGCCGGCCATTGCGGCGCGTGCCATTCGCCCCGCAACCTGTTGGGCGCCACCGAAACCGCCGCCCGTCTGGCAGGAGGGACCGTCGCTCAGTGGCTGGCTCCGAACATCTCCTCCGATCCGCTGGCGGGAATTGGCGATCGGACGATCGCGCAGATCACGGATTTTCTCAGGACCGGCGCGAACACGAACATGGGCGTGGCGTTCGGACCGATGTCTCTGGTCGTCCATGACAGCCTGCACTACCTGACCGATGCCGACATTCAATCCATCGCCATCTATCTGAAAGAGGGACCGGACCGGAAGGAACCGACGCAGGTGTCCGATGCCACCAAGGCCGACCTGCGGCGCGGCGCCAACCTGTATCTGGAGAACTGCGCGCAGTGCCATCAGGACAAGGGGCAAGGCATTTCGGGCGCGATTCCGAATCTGGCGAACAACGCAGTCGTGGAGGAATTCCGCCCGCATGATATGGTCACGGCGATCTTGCAGGGGCTGACCGGCGCGGGCGGCTACGGACGGATGCCCGGCTTCGCCGGCGCGCTCAGCAATCGCGACGTCTCCGACATCGCCAATTATGTTCGCGTCGGCTTCGGCAACCACGGCGTGCCCGACGTTACGCCGCTGCTCGTGGCGGGACTCCGGTCGGTCGCCAGCATCGGTTCCGGAGGCACGGAAGCGGCCCGCGCGTTCGACTGCCCCGCGGTGGGTGCCGCCCCGGTGCCGGACGTGCTGGCAAGCCCCGCTGACGTACAGGCCCTCGCCGCCGGCGGCGATATCGACATGCCCAACAAGATCGGTGGTCTGATCGACGAAATCCGACAGCAGCAGCCAGGCATCTCCGATGGCGCGCTGAGCAACATCATGATCGCGTCGTTCTGTCCGGTGGTGGCGAATGATCCGGCGCTCAATGACAGCCAGCGGCGAACGCGCCTGATGAATTTCAACATGGCGTTGCAGGATCGGCTCGCCGGGGCCGCGCCTGCCTCGGACATCCATGTGCTGGTCAGCGTTCCGTTGCAGCCGGACGTGTTGCAGCAGATCAGGCAAGCGGCCGCCGAGCACCATCAGCCGCTGACAGCGTGGATGGCCGACACGCTGGCGCGCGAGGCGCAGTGATCGGCCGGGACGACCCCGCCGCCTCTACGCGCGCTGCACCAGTTCGATCTTGTAGCCGTCCGGGTCCTCGACGAAGGCGATGACCGTGGTGCCGAATTTCACCGGCCCCGCCTCGCGGGTCACCTTGCCGCCGCCCTTGCGAACCATCTCGCAGGTTCCCGCGACGTCGGGGACGCCGATCGCCAGATGGCCGAACGCGGTGCCCTGGTCGTAGCGGGCGGTTCCGTAGTTGTAGGTCAGCTCGATCACCGCGCTGCTTTCCTCGTCGGCGTAGCCGACGAAGGCGAGGGTGTATTTGCCATCCGGCACGTCCCGGCGGCGCAACTCCTTCATGCCGAGGAGCTTGGTGTAGAAGTCGACGCTGCGCTGAAGGTCGCCCACGCGAAGCATGGTGTGCAGGAAGCGGCTCATGCGATGTTCCTTTTCGAATCGAAGTCAGCCGGGTCGAGGCCCAGGAGGAAGAGGGCGGCCCCGTCCGCCGCGGCCACGGTGGCCGCGCGATCGGCCAGCATCGCGCCTTGCGCCTCGAAGGCAATCCCCCGCAACCCGGCGCGGGCGGCGGCGAGCACGGTCTCGGCGCCGATCGTCGGCAAATCGGCACGGCGCTCCTGGTTCGGCTTCACCAGCTTCACCAGTACGCCGCCGGCGCCGACGCGCGCCAGCGCCGCGCAGCGGGCCAGCATCGCGTCGGTGCCCTCCACCGCCTCCACCGCGAGGACGAAGCCCTGCTGCACGACGCAGCCCTGGCCGACGTCGACGCCGCCAAGCGCACGCGCGACCGCCACGCCGCGGGCGATGTCGGCCGTCGCCTGCTCGTCCGGGGCGGCGCGGGTGAGTAGGCCGACGGGGGCTAGTGCGTCGGCCAGGATCTCGTGGGCGCCGATGACGCGAAAGCCTTCCTCGCCCAGCACGCGGATGAGCGCCGACAACAATCCGTCATCGCCCGCGAAGGCCGCGCGTCCGACCCGAGCGAGCAAGCGGACCCCGACCGTATCGGGGCGCAGGTTCAGGACCGACGGCCGGCGAACACCGCCGATCAGCACGAGGTCGCGGCAACGCTGCGCGCGCAACGCGGCCAGGATGCGTCCGGCGGCGCCCAGGCGGATGATCGCGTGCGGATAGGGCGCGAGCGTCGCCGGATCGGCGAAACCCTCCAGACCGACGACAAACACGGCGCGCCCGTCCGCTCGGGCCGCATTGGCGACGCGGGCCGGCAGGTCACCGCCGCCGGCGAGGATGCCGAGCGGCTCCGGCCCGATGGTCATTGACCGCTCCGTATGGATTTCGGGGTGCCGCCAAGCCGATATCACGCTCCCGGCATCCACGCTACCGACCAAAATCCATCACGAATGAGTGATCGCGGCGCGACGAAAAAGAGGATCGCGTTGTTCTTCTAGCAACACCTCGCGGGATGACGGCGGTTTCATCGCTACAGGACGGGAACGTTAACTTGTCCATCGCATCTGAGGGAACACCGCGATGATTGCGGGTTCAGACGCCTCCGCTTCTCGTCCCTCCGTAGAAGGAAAACTCCATGACTGAAGCTCACCCCCCAGTGCGCGGCCCTTGGCTGCGCCGGCACCTCGGCGCCGTCCTGTTGGCCGGCACTGCCTTGGGCGGACTCGCCGCCATCCCCGTTCTGGCGGCGCCCGAGGTTCCGGTGCAGACCCCCACAACGACGACGCTGACCCCGCCGCCGATCAACCAGGGCGCCGCGATGACCGAGCGGTTGCCGAGTTTCGTCGGCCTGGTCAAGCAGGTCGAACCGGCCGTTGTATCCGTCACGAACTACCTGAAGCCCTCGGCCAATTTTGACGAAGGAGCCCCGCAGCAAGGACCGGCGCTGCCGTTCCCGTTCAACCAGTTCGGCGCTCCGGGCGGAGGACAGGCACCCCAGGCACACGCCATGGAAGCGCGCGGATCGGGCTTCATCGTCAATCCGGACGGTCTGATCATTACCAACAACCACGTCGTCAAGGACGCACGCCGGGTGGAAATCACCATGTCGGGCGGTGAGAAGATGACGGCGAAAGTCATCGGTACCGACCCTCGCACCGATATCGCGGTGCTGAAGGTGGAGGCGTCGCACCCGCTGCCATACCTGAAACTGGGCCACTCGGCTGATGTCGAGCCCGGCCAGTGGGTCATCGCCATCGGCAATCCGTTCGGTTTGTCGGAATCGGTGACGGCGGGCATCGTCTCCGCCGTTGGCCGGAACATCGGCTCAGGTCCGTATGACCAGTTCATCCAGGTCGACGCCCCGATCAACCGCGGCAACTCGGGCGGCCCGCTCATCACCCAGGACGGCAAGGTCATCGGGATGAACACGGCGATTCTCTCGCCGTCGGGCGGGTCCATCGGCATCGGCTTCGCGATCCCGTCGGACACGATCCAGCGGATCTCCGCGGATCTGGAGAGCGCCGGGCATGTCACGCGCGGGTATCTGGGCGTGGAAGCGCAGCCGGTATCGGATGCGATGTCGAAGGCGCTGGGGCTTTCGACGGCCGGCGGAGCGCTGGTTGCCGCGGTGCAGCCGAACACGCCGGCGTCACATGCCGGGGTGCAGCCGGGCGACGTGATCCGCACGGTGAACGGCAGCGCCATTAAGGATCCGGGTGGGCTGGCGGTCAGTATCGCCGCCATCAAGCCCGGCGAGCCGGCGCATCTCGACATCATCCGCGACGGCAAGCAGGAGACGCTGGACGTGAAAGTGGCGGAGCTGCCGAACGAGCAGCAGGTGGCCCAGGGCGGCGGTCAGAGCCAGCACGAGCACGAGCAGAAGCTGGGTCTTGCCCTTGGCCCCGTCTCGCCGGATCTCGCGAAGCAGCTCGAACTGCCGAACGACACCTCCGGCGCGGTGGTGATGCAGGTCAAGCCGGGCTCGCCCGCTGAGCAGGCGGGGATCCAGCCGGGCGACGTGATCGTCGGCGTCGGCACGCACGCGGTGCAAAGTCCCAGCCAGGCGTCGAAGGCGATCGGCGACGCGCTGGGCCATGACAGCAAGGCCCTGGCCTTGCGGATCATCCGCAATGGCCAGCCTGCGTTCGTGGCGGTCAATCTCAACCCGAACGCCGAGTCCGGGAACGGCTAACCGGGCGGCCCCGGCGCCTCGTCTGGCGCCGGGGCCGTGCCTTTTCCGGCACGGTCATGTGCCATTGAGGGGCGCGTCGTGGAGCACGTTGCCTTTCGAGGGGGGCAGCGCCCGAGGCTCCCCGTCGACCGTGAGTTCGAGGCCGCGGGCGTTGCCGGCGCTGATGAACAGGTCAGGATCGGCGGGAACCGCCCAGCTGTCGCCCTCCTGAAGCGTCCGCCGCAGGAGAACGTGTCCCGTGCGGTCCCGAACCTCCACCCAGACGGGCGCCTTGGCGCGCAGCATCGTCACAGGCGGGCGTGGTGGTAGCGGTGGTGGTTGTGGTGCCACGGGCGGACTCGAATTCGCCACGGGAGCGACCGTAGGCGCGGGCGTCGCGGCAGGGGCCGCCACCGGCTCGGTGGAGGGCGGTGGAGCGGCGGTCGCCGGGGAGGCGGGTGACGGCTGCGGCGGGGGCGCGTCGGCGACCTTCGATGGCGCGGGCGGCGGCGCGGGGGGCACCTGCTGGGCAAGCGCGGGGGTCGGAACCGTCACGTTCCTTGACGAAAGGTCCGACGCACCGGGGAACCATAGCGTCCGCCACGCCTCCCACTGCGCTTGCCACCGCGCCTGCAACTCCCGCCCGACCGGGTACGCGTCGAGCCCGTAGCCGAGCCGCGTCGCCGCAGCCAAGCCGAGCGCGGTCAGCGCCAGCACGACGAACGCGGCCAGAAGCGCGCGTCCCCGACGCCGCCGCCCGCGGGTCGGCGCCGGCCCACCATGCCGCCCGGCGCTCCCGAGGGGACGTTCGACATTGGGGCGCACCGGATCCGGACGCGCCATCGCCGGGGGCGCGGTCAGCGCGGTGACGCGCGAGGACAGCCGCTCCAGTTCGGCGCGCAATCCGGCGGTCACCCGGCCGACCGTCGTCTCGACGCGGGTCTCGATGCCGGCGTCCAGGCCGTCGGTGCGCCGGGCAAGCGATTCGAGGTTCGATGCCAGCGTCCGAAGCGACGCTTCCACGCGCGCCACCGCGGCCGTCATCTCCGGGTCCGACGCGGCTACGGGTGCGGCGGGGTCGGATTGCGCCGAAACGGCGTCGCGGCGCACCAAATCAAGCCCGCGGCGCAGGCGCGCGAAAAGCGCCTCTTCCTCGGCATCGTCCATCATGGGTCCCGTCATCGTCTCGGTATGGTCGTCAGCGGCTGAAGAAGAGGTGAAATCGCGCCGCGAAGGCGTGGTCGTCCTCACACGTCGACGACGATATACGCCTCCTCCACCGAGACCGGCACGGTTTCCGCGACGTACGGGCCTTCCACGACCCGCTGCCCGGGCGCGACCTCCACCTTGTAGTTGCGGACCTGGACCTTGGCCGGGTCACACCAGGACTGTCCGGTGCGGATGTCGAACTCCCAGCCATGCCAGGGGCAGCGGATGATCTCGCCGGCGCGCGAGTAGCGGTAGGCGCCGGGTTCGTCGGCTTCGATCAGACCGCTCAGAAGCCCCTCGCAGAGCGGGCCGCCCTGGTGCGGGCAGCGGTTCAGCAGGCCGAAGAACTCGCCCTCCAGATTGAAGATCGCGATCGGGCGGCCACGCACCGTGACCAGCTTGCGCCCGCCCGGCGGTACGTCCGAAACCCTCGCGACCACATGCTTGCTCATCGTTATCCTCGTCTAGACCGTGAACTGCTCGGCGATGATCCGTTCCGACAGCCCTTGGTCGGGATCGAACAGCACCGAGACCTTGACCCCGCGATCCTCGCTCACCGCGACCGAGACGACATCGCGCACTTCGGTGAAGTCCGCGACCGCCGCCACCGGCCGCTTGTCAGCCTCCAGCACGTCGAACAGGACGTCGGCGGTGCTGGGCAGCAGGGCGCCGCGCCAGCGGCGGGGGCGGAAGGCGCTGATCGGGGTCATCGGCAGCAGGTTCGCCGACAGCGGCACGATGGGGCCGTGCGCCGACAGATTATAGGCGGTCGAGCCGGCGGGCGTGCTGATCAGGACCCCGTCGCAGATCAGCTCCGGCAGGCGCACGCGGCCGTCGACGGTGATGCGGATCTTGGCGGCCTGACGGAGCTGGCGGAGCAGGCTCACCTCGTTGAAGGCCAGTGCCTCCTCCACCGCGCCGGTGGCGGTGACGGCGTGCATCCGCAACGGGTGCAGGACCGCCGCCTGGGCCAGTGCGAGCCGCTCCAGCAGCCCGGCCTCGATGAACGGGTTCATCATGAACCCGACGGAGCCGCAGTTCATGCCGTAGACCGGGACGGCGCGGCCGAGCACGCGGTGGAGCGTCTCCAGCATCGTCCCGTCGCCGCCGAGGGCCACGATGATGTCGGCTTCGTCGAACTTGCAGTCTCCGAAGGCCGCCGCAAGCCGGTCGCGTGCTTCGCGGGCAAGGACGGTCGGTGCGGCGACGATCGCCAGGCGTTGGGTCAAGCGAGCGCCCGGTGCTCCAGCACCGGCATGTCGCGCCTTACGCGCGCGGTCACCCGCGCATCGATGCGCGCCGTCGCCCAGCCGGTGCCGTCCGAAACCTGGGCGACGACCTGCCCCCACGGGTCGACGATCATCGAGTGCCCGTAGGTGTCGCGCGGGTCGTTGCGGGAGCCTTCGAGGTAGCGGCCCCAGGCGGCGGGCGCGGCCAGCCAGCACTGGGTCTCGATCGCGCGGGCGCGGATCAGCGGCTCCCAATGGTCCTTGCCGGTCAGCAGGGTGAAGGCCGAGGGCAGGAAGATCACCTCGGCGCCGGCCCGGCGCAGCGCGAGGAACAGTTCGGGGAAGCGCAGGTCGTAGCAGATGGCGGCGCCGACGGTGAGCCCGCCGGCGGTGTAGGTCACGACCTCATCGCCGGCGCCGTAGGTGTTGCTCTCCTTGAAGCCGGTGCCGTCGGGGCCGGTGATGTCGAACAGGTGGATCTTGCGGTAGCGCGCGATCTCGGCGCCGTCGGGATCGAACACGACGGTGGTGTTGAACAGCTTCTCGCCGCCGTCGGTCTCCTGGATGGAGCCGCCGTGGACATGCACATGGGCGCCGCGCGCGGTCTCGCGCAGGAACTCGTAGGCCGCGCCGCCGGGTGCGTTGGACCCCCTGGCCGGCAGGATTTCGGCCTGCTCGAACTTGCCGGCGCGGGTGCCGCCGAGGCAGCTCCAGACCTCCGGCAGGCTGACGATGTCCGGCCGGTCGGCCTCGATGGCCTGCCCGATGAGCCGGCGCGCCTGGTCGATGTTCGCCGCCTTGTCGGCGCCGGGGTTCATCTGCACCACGCTGACCCGCATCCTGCCTCCAACTCGCTGTGTCGCCGCCAGAGAACCGCAACCGGGGCGGGGAAGCAACTTGGCCGCCTATCTCGGCCAGTCTAGCCGCGGTTCCGTCCGCTCATCCCGGTGCGCGCGCGGCGGCTCGGGGCGCCGCGCGCGTCCGGCGCCGAGGGGCGGAGCCGGGGCCGCCAGCGGGTGTTCGGGTTCGTCGAGCTGGTGCGCGGCCGGCGGGATCGGCGGGCGGGAGAACGGGTGCGGGCGGCGGGGAGGCGGCGGCTCGGGCTCGGCGAGCGGAGGGGCGGCGTACAGGTCGTTGAACTCGACCGCGTGGCCCGCGTCGGGCAGGCGCAGCGTGAGGGTGCGGATCTCGGCTTGAATCTCGTCGAGGCGCGCCTCCAACCCGTCGAGGCGCGACTTCACCCCGATCACGCTGAACGGCACGATCAGGAACGCAAGCAGCCACAGCAGCGCCAGGACCAGCACGATGGTCGGCGCCCACCACGGCATCCAGTCCGGCAGGGCGAAGGGAAAGTTCATGGCCACATCCTAGCGTTGTCGCCCATTATGCTCCAACGACGTCCCCGCGCGGGTGGATTTCACGGGTGCGGCATGGCAAGGCTGGCGCCTCGCAAGAAGGATTCGTCATGCTGCTGCTGATCCCCGGGCCGGTCGCGACGCGGCTGGAGGTGCGCGAGGCCATGTTGATGGACCTCGCGCCGTGGGACAATTCGTTCCGGGCGTTCTATGCCCGGTTGTGCGCGCGGGTCCTGGCCTTGGCGGGAGGGCGGGAGGGCGAGCACGCCGCGCTGCCGCTGCCCGGTTGCGGGCACTTCGTCACCGAGGCGGCGATCCGCACCTT
>JBDTFI010000463.1:0-4423 GCA_039938035.1 Acetobacteraceae bacterium
TTCGGTAAGGACGGCGAGGCGATCGGCCTTGCGGGCGCGCTGCAGCGTGCACAGGATTTCCGCGCCGCCGCTGCCGCGCTCGAAACGGCGGCGGAAACCTGGCGCAAGCGGTACGCGAGCGGCGACATGAGGGATGACGCGGCAGCTGACATTCTCAACGCGTGCCTGAAGCGCCTCTCGCGCGCGCTGGTACCGCTTGCGAGTACGGCGCGCGGCACATATGGCCACGACGTTTACGGCTACACGCCACAGGGGACGATGATCCCGTCCCTCTATGATGTGCCACGCCTAGGGAAGCTCGCCGCAGACAGCGAGCCGCGCTGGATGCTGGAGACACAGCTCATCCGCGAACGCAACCGAGTGGCGGACACGCTTGGCGACTGTCGCCTCCTGGTCGAGGACACGCTACGCCAGCTCCGCTAGGCGCCGCGGTTCACTCACGCCGCGGCGGCAGCAACCGGTTCGCCGTTCTCCGAATACGTCGCCGTGCTGTCGAAACCGCGGCGCAACGCGAGGTATTCGTCGCGGGTCAGCTTCCGCCCGGCCTCCGCTTTGACTCGCCGTCCCTCGGCGGCATCGTCGAACAGCAATTCGATGGCGAGCATTGCCATCGACTTCGCGGGGTTGACCGCCGCCAGCACATGGTCGCGCACGAAATAGCCGGGCTGGTGCGGACGGCCCTGCGTTCCACCGCTGCGTGGGTGCACGGCGGGCATGAGGAAACCCACGTCCCCTACGTCGGTGGACCCAGCCTGATGGCGGCCCACTCCCATATGCTGCAGCCCGACGACCGCGGCGCACGCATCGTACTGAAGCGTCACGAGGTTGGGGTCGGGCGTATTGGGAAGGTAACCGCCGACCGTCTCTATTTCCAGGCGCGCGCCCACGGCGAGGGCACCTGCCCGCAGACAACGGTCCACAGCGACATTCGCCTCCTGCATGGCGTCCACGGTGCGGGCCCGGATCATGGTCTCCAAGCGGACGTCGGCGGGAACCGTGCTGGTCCCGTCGCCTCCCTTGGTGATGATCGGGCTGATCCGGACCATGTCGTCCTCACGAAATCGCTCGCGCTGCGCGTCGATCGCGACGAGAGCGATCATCGCCGCTTTCAACGCGTTCACCCCGAGGTGCGGGGCACTCCCCGCATGCGCAGCGCGGCCGATGAAGCGCACACGCTTGATCAGTGAGCCGTTATGCGTATCGCCCACGCTCGCCAGACTGTCGTCGGCTCCATGCGGCGTATGCGTGATGGTGATCATGTCGATGTCATCGAACTCACCGAGCCGGATCAACTCGGGTTTGCCCAGGATGAACTCGAGTTCGCCGCGAACGCGCCGGTCGAGCCTCTCCTCGACCGTGATGCACTCCTCGGCGGGGACCGCGAACAGGACCACGTCGCCGTCAAGGTGGTCCATCACCACCCGCAGGCCGAGCCCGGCGCCGATCATCGAGGCGACCTGAGCATTGTGCCCGCAGCAATGCGCGGCTCCCGTCGATGGATCGGCAACAGGGCTTTCGGGTACCAGCAAGCTGTCCATCTCGCCGAGAATGCCGACGGTCAGCGGGCTGGTGCGCCCCTTCATCCGCGCCTTTACGCCGGTCAGCGCCAGACCGGAGCGATATTGCAGTCCCATAGCGGCGAACTGGTCGGCGACGTAGGATGCAGTCTCGGTCTCGCGGAAGCCGATCTCGGGATGGCGCAGGACATGCGTGCTGATCTCCACGATCCGATCGGCCTGACGGTCGATCTCGGCGCAGGCAAGCGCCTTCAGCTCATCCTTCGTCATGATCTATACACTCCCTGAGCGCACCAAAGGCCGCCCCGTCAGGAAACCCCCGTCCACGGGAAGCAGCACCCCGGTAATGAAGTCGGCCGCGTCCGAGATAAGGAACGCCACGGCGTCCGCCACATCTCGCGGCCGGCCGAGTCGGCCAAGCGGGATCATGGGCAGGAAGCTCCGCTTGTAATCGGGCGCGACCCGGTGTGCCTCCACTTCGATGAGGCCAGGCGCCACCGCATTGACGCGGATGCCGTGCGGTCCCCATTCCTGTGCCATGCTTCGCGTCAGCATCACCACGCCGGCCTTGGATGCGCCGTAATGCGCGGCACCGACCCGCGCGGAGAAGGCGGCGGTGGAGGCGAGATTAACAATGGCGCCTGCACCTCCGGCCGCTATACGCAAGCGCGCGAAACGTTGCGCGCACAGGAACGTGCCTTTTAGGTTCGTGTCGAGCACTGCGTCCCAGCTCGCTTCGGGCATGTCCAGCAGCGTGTTGTCGGGATAGATGCCCGCGTTGTTGACCAACGCACCGGGAACTCCCAAGGCATCCACCACGGTGGCGAAGGTCGCGTCGATCGACGCCGGATCGCGCACGTCGAGCTGCAGCCCGACGGCGCGGCCGCCTGCTTCGTTGATCGATGTGGCGGTGACCTCCGCCGAGGCATCGATGTCGGCGACCGCTACCGCCCACCCCTGCTCGGACAGCCGGAGCGCGATTTCGCGCCCAAGCCCGCGGCCCGCCCCGGTGACAATCGCCGCGCCCTGACCGGCCACGGACGTCGCTTCGGATAACACGATCATGTCCTTCCCAGTTTCTCTCTTGCGTCGCGCGGTCCGGCCCCAGCTTGATCAATCGAGAAGCGGCTTTCCCGCTCCTTCCCGCACGAAGAAGAGGGCGATCAGGGTCAGCGAGCCCCCCACCATGACGTAATAGGCAGGAGCGATGGGATCGCCGGTCGCACTGATCAGCGCCGTCGCGATAAACGGGGCGAAGCCGCCGAAGATCGCAACCGCCAAGCCGTAGCTGATCGACAGCGCGGAGTATCGTACCCTCGTCGGGAATGCTTCCGACAGGACCGCGCAAGCGACGCCCGTGGAGAATGTCAGTATCAAGGTCGCGACCGCTTGCGTCAGCACCAGGCCCCAGATCGTGCTCCATGACACGAGCAGAAGGAACAGCGGGTAGGAAAGCACGATGGAGCTGCCGGCGCAGGCAAAGAAGAGCGGCTTGCGCCCGATCCGATCAGAGAGGGCGCCCATAACTGGCGTCACCACGACGTAGATGACCCCCGCAAGGGTCGTGGAAAAGAAAGTCGCCGATGCGTTCATGTGGAGCTGCCGTACCGCGAACGTCGGAAGGAAAACGAGGAACACCCAATATAAGCAGACCGGTATGATGCTGACGCCAAAAATCGTGACCATGTTTCCCCATTGGGTCGCGAACGCCTCCCGGATTGGCGCGCGCGCCACTGTCTGTTTGGCGATCTGGCGCGTGAAGGCCGGTGTTTCCGCAACCCGTGTGCGCAGGTAGTGACCGATCGGCCCCAATATGAAGCCCACCAGGAAGGGAATGCGCCATCCCCAGGCCTGGAACGATTGGGCATCAAGGAAGAAGCTCAGCAGCGCCGCGGAAAAAGTCGCGAGAAGCAGCCCTAGCCCGGTCCCGATCTGTTGGAAGCTGCTGATGAAACCACGCTGCTCGGTAGGAGCGTATTCCACAAGGAACACCGCTGCTCCGCCCCACTCCCCACCGGCGGCGAATCCCTGAAACAGGCGGCAGAGCACCAAGGCGATCGGAGCCGCGATGCCGATGGTCTCATACGTCGGGATCAACCCGACGATGCCGGTCGCCAAGGCCATCATGACGATGGTCAGTACCAGGGCGCGGCGGCGCCCGTACTTGTCGCCATAACGCCCAACCACGAACGCCCCGACCGGTCGCATCAGGAAGCCGACGGCAAACGTCGCGAAGGTGCTGAGCAGCGCCGCAACCGGATCCTCGGATGGGAAGAATGCCCGCGAAAGGGCCACGGCCATGAAGCCGTAAAGCACGAAGTCGAAGTTCTCGAAGACTTGGCCAATGGAGCATGACCATATGGCCCGCCGGAGCATCGGATCGCCCCACGCCGTCCCCGTTGCATTCGTCCCGTTGATAGTCCGGTCGCTCATTGGTTGGCTCCGTGTGGACTGTTTCCCGATTATTGGCGCGATCGTGTTTGGGCGACGAGGTCTCAATGCGGTCCCATCGCGTGCCGGTCGTTCCCAGCATGTCTTCTCCGCGATCCGAGTACGATTCGCGAACCCCGGCTCATGCTCCTCTATTCCGATAATTGTTCAAGCGCCGCCTCGCATGCGTTGTCGACACAGATGCGCATGAACCGGGCAGCTCGCTCGGGGTCGCGATGCTCTACGGCATCAAGTATGTCGCTGAGCTCTCCCATGCTCGTCTCGGTGCGGCCCGGCTTGGACAATGCGCGCAGGCGCAGCCAGCTGATGCGCGCATTGATCCCCTCGAGGATCTCGCGGGCGATGTCGTGCTGCACAACCGCCATGAGGTGCTCGTTGAAGCGCTGCATCAATCCGACGATGCGTTTCGGCACGACCTCCGCCGCGGCAGCTTTCACCTGGGCGATGATCGCACG
>JBDTFI010000464.1:0-6333 GCA_039938035.1 Acetobacteraceae bacterium
TGGGCGCGGTCACCCTGTCGGCGGGGATGCTGGACGTGGTGCGTCGGATGCTGGCCGGCGAGGCGGTGGAGCAGGCGGGGAGTGGGTTGAGCAAGCGGGAGTGGGGGGAACTGATGGCGGCAGTGCGTCCTTGACGCATCCGCGACCTTGCGCGTGCCGTCCCCACCAATCCGCTGCCCCCATGCCCGCGAATACGGGTACCCACGTCTTCCTGGCCGACGAACCGGCAACGTGCAGCCCTCGCGGCGGGCGATCACCGCCCGGTCGGCCATGGTGACCATTTAGGGTCGGGAGCGGGGCCCCCAGTGAACAGTCCCCAGTGTGGGCCCTGCGCGCCCTCGGCGGTTTTCCACCACTCGTCGTACATTTCGAACCAATAAGTATCAAGGGCGAAGTGAGGCGAGGTTCCGCCCAGGAAGAACGTCTTCGTCGCCTCATAGTTGGCTTTCTCGTTCGCGGGCGTCGTCAGCCTGCCACCCGCACTCGGCCAACCTATTTCCGCGATCACGATCTTCTTTCCTCGCGCGACCACCTGCTTGAGGCCATTGTCCCACGACCAATCCATCTGCGGCTGGATGTTGGTGGGATCGGCCCCACCATACCACGGATAGACCGTGAGATACACGACACTCTCGCAAGCATCGACGGCACTCCCCCATTCCGGGCTGTCCTGCAATACCGTTCCACTGAAACAGGTCGTCACTCGCACATCCACGTTTGCGGGCTTTTTCCCTTTCGCGAATTCGATCAAGCTCTGGATTTCACTCGGGGTGAAATGAAAGTTGTCCTGCCGATTAACCTCGTTACCAACCACCAGGTCAACGACGACACCAGGGGCTTGTGATACCTGATTCCAGCCTTCCAGTAACGCGGCCTGATTATTGGCGCTGTCGCCAGGAACAACCCAGATCCCGAGCCCGACCTTAAGCCCGTGTTTCCGTGCTAATTTCACGTTATACTTATTGCGGCCCACGCACGAGTACGTGCGGATGTGGGTGAACTTTTGTTGGGCCATGATAGACATGGCCATACCGACGATATCCTCGGGGACGTCCATCGGAGGGCGATAGGGGGAGCCGATGAAATACGGGCTGAAGCAAGCACCAAAGTATGGCATGGGAGACCCTCCTCAACGAGGTTGCTGATCAGTCATCCAATATTTCCCCGATGACAGGGGTTTGGACCGTCAAGTCGGTTCTGCCGGGCCGTTTTGGCGCTTCCTACCGCAGTCGCCGGCACGGTTGAGCTTTCCGCAGTCCATGGGTTCCATCGCGTGCAGATAGGTTTCCTGCTGCTACCCCTCCTTGTCAACGGCAGCGGAATATCCCCAGAACTGGGTTTGAAAATTCCCCGTGCGGTGGGTGGGGCTATCCGTGTGCCGTGGGAGCGAAGCGTGGAGCACCATGCGGCTGATTGGCGCGGCTTCCTCGCCAATTTGGCCATGAGTTGGGCCGCGGCGGAAAGCTCGTCGTCGTGAGACAATCGTCGATCATGCGATCAGCGCCGCGATTGAATCGTCGCTGTCGAAATTTGACACTGCTGGCGGCTCCGCCCGGTTCCTCCAGATGACGGGCCGTGTCTTGGTGGATCGGGTTGTGATACTATTAGGTGAATTATGGACCGAGAGAACGCCATTGCCGCCCTGCGCGCTCACGAACCGGAGCTCAAGGCTGCCGGTGTCGTCAGCTTGTCCGTGTTCGGATCAGTGGCCCGCGGCGATAGCCGAGAAGATTCCGACGTGGACGTGCTCGTGCGCCTGAGCGGGGAGGCGGCCCGGGGCGGTTTTGCCTATTTCGGCCGCCTTGACGCCCTGACGCACCGTCTAACGGACATCCTAGGCCGTCCTGTCGATGTCATCGCCGAACCGGTACGCAAGGACCGGCTGCGCCGCGCCATCGAGAACGAGAGCGCCATTGCCTTCTAAAAAGCCGCTCCGTCGCCTCGCGATATCCTTGAGAATATCGCCCGCATCGAGCGATTCACGGCAGGAATGACCTTCGACGGCTTCGCCGCCAACGAGCAGGCCGTCTATGCCTCTCTGCACGCCCTGCTGACTATCAGCGAGGCGGCAAGCAAACTCGCGGTCGAAGCCGAAACCCTCGTCCCGAGCCAGCCATGGGCGGACATCCGTGCCATCGGGAACGTACTGCGCCACGAATACGACGGTGTCGATCCTCACACCGTATGGCGAATTATCGCCAGCGGCGACCTCGCGGTGCTCACGGAAGCTGTTAACGCCGCCGTCGCAAGATCGCGGGCCGGCCACGACAAAATCCGTCAGACCAAGTCGTGACTCCTGTACCTTTTTATCCTCGACGATTGATACCAACCTGCGTAGACATTGACCCATATCGCCGTCATCGCGAGCCGCTCTTGTGGCGTGGCGATCCAGGGCCGCTGCACGGTGCGACGGTGCTGGATCGCCACGTCGCTGCGCTCCTCGCGATGACGATGGAAGAGTCTCTCTCCGCGCCGGCTGGTATGAGGTGTTCCACACGCTCTCTCGCGAGTGGTTGTCTTCGCCCTTTGTGTGATGCTCAAAACGCAATTTACCGCAACAGCCATCAGGAGCGATGTCGATCCGAGCTGTTCGCTCATCTCCGGGCGCCCAGCCAGTCTCAAAGGTTCACCCGACAGCCGCCTCACTCAGCCGCCAACGCCCCCCGCGCATTCAGCCGTCGCAGCGCGCGGTCGATCCACTGCGCGGTCAGCTTCTCCTGCACGCCATTCTGGGTCAGGCGCTCACGCAACGCGGGGAAATCGACGCGGTCCAGCGCCTGGTCCTGGTTGAAGCAGGAGAACACCACGCTGCGCTCCCCGCTCAGCGGGTCGATCTGCTGCTGGAGGCACTGGGCGCAGACCTCCTTCATCATGCATTGCATCGGACTGTTGATGGACCCGACCGCCGTATGCCCCGGCTTCAGGTATGGGGCGAGCACGCCGTGCCGCGCCGCGCCCACCGCCGCCATCATCCGGTCGGAACCGATGACGAGCATGTGGTCCGCCGCCTCCAGCGGGATAGCCGGGGCCCCGTCCAGCCGGCCGGAGGCGTAGGCTGCCATCGCCTGGACGATGTTGCCGACGAAACTGCGGTCCTGTGGACGCGACGGCGCGAAGCCGGGCGCCTCGTCGCAACACCAGACGATCACGTCGGCGGCGCGCTCGATCTCGGCGACCTTGTAGCGATCCTCGATCCGCTTGTAGCCGGCGAAGTAGATCACCCGCGAACCGGCCGCGCGCAAGGCGGCGCCGATCGAGAAGAGGACCGCGTTGCCGAGGCCGCCGCCGACCAACGCGACGGTCGCGTTCGCCATGATCTCGGTCGGCGAGCCGGTCGGTCCCATCAGGATCACCGGTTCGCCGGGGCGCAGCATCGCGCATACGTCGGAGCTGCCGCCCATCTCCAGCACGATCACCGACACCAGCCCGGCGTCGGGGTCGGTCCACGCGCCGGTCATCGCCAGCCCCTCCATGCTCAGCACGGTCGAGCCCGACGGTTCCTCGAGGCGCGGGGCCAGCATCTCGAAGTTCTGCAAGCGATAGAACTGGCCCGGGCGGAACGCGCGCGCCGCGGCCGGCGCGCGGACCACGACCTCGATGATGGTGGGCGTCAGGCGGTTCACCGAATGGACGGTGGCGCATAGTTCGTCGTGGCAGCGCGCGATCAGCGCGGCGCCGGACACCGCCGTCGCCGGATGCGCGTGCAGCGCGCGCGTGACGATCGGATAGCCGCGCTTGGCCCCGCCCATCGCCTTCACCACGTTGCCGAAGAAGCTCGGGTGCAGATCGCCGAAGAAGCTGATGAAGCGCCCGTCCGGCGCGCGATGCATGAGGACCTGCGCCACCTCCGGCTTGGGATAGCCGCGCATCGGGGTGACCGGATTGCCGTCCTCGTCGAGCGCCTGGAAATACTTGCCGTCGAGTTCGAGCCGTCCATCCTCGCGCGCCAGCACCGTGTTGGGCTGGGTGCCGGCGGCGACCAGGATCGCGCGGGCGGGCAATCGCGCCTCCGTCCCGTCGGCGCGCGCGAGCACCAAGCCGGCGGCGTGGCCGAACCGATCGACCTCGACCGCGCGCGGCGACAGACCTTCGGCGAAGCGCACGCCTTCCTCCAGCGCCTTCGCCACCTCCTCGTGGTTCAGCGTATACGACGGCGCGTCGATCAGGCGGCGGCGATAGGCGATGGTCGCGCCGCCCCAGGAATCGAGCAGGCGGGCAAGTTCAGGCGCGCGATCGGCGCGTGACGCCGCATCGCGCTCGGCGCGGATGGCGGCGGCGTGGGCGAGGAACTCGTCGGCGACCTCGGCTTCCTCTTCGGTCCAGCCCGCGCGTACGTTAGCCTCACCGCGTTCGGCGATCAGCGTGCGGTAGCGGTACGCGAACTTCTCCACCTGGCGCACGTAATAGGCGAGGCTCTCCGTCGCGGTGTCGATCGCGGTCAGCCCACCACCGATGACGACGACCGGGAGGCGGACCTGGAGGTTGGCGATCGAGGACAGCTTGGCCGCGCCGGTCAGTTGCAGCGCCATCAGGAAGTCCGAGGCCGCGCGCACGCCGCGCGCCAGCCCGTTCGGGATGTCGAGCACGGTCGGTTTCCCCGCACCCATGCACAGCGCGATGTGGTCGAACCCCATCGCCCAGGCATCGTCGATCGACAGCGTGCCGCCGAAGCGCACACCGCCGAAATGCGCGAAATTCGCCCGCCGCTCCAGCAGCACGCGCACCAGTTTCAGGTAGTTCTTGTTCCACCGCACCGTGATGCCGTATTCGGCGACGCCACCAAAGCCCGCCATCACCCGGTCGTCGAGGTTCTCGTACAGCGTTTCCGCCTGACGCACCGGAATCGTCGGATCGAAGCCCAGCGGCTCGATCTTCAGCCCGTCGATCGCGACGACGGCATGGCCGTCGTTCATCAGATGGTGCGCCAAGGTAAATCCCGCCGGGCCGAGCCCGACGATCAGCACCTTGCGCCCGCTCTCCGGGCGCGGCAGCGGCCGACGAATGTCGAGCGGGTTCCAGCGGGTCAGCAGGGCGTAGATCTCGACGCCCCACGGCAGCGCCAGCACGTCCTTGAGGATCGAGGTCTCGGCCTGCGGGATGTCGACCGGGTCCTGCTTCTGGAAGATGCAGGCCTTCATGCAGTCGTTGCAAATGCGATGACCGGTCGCCGCCATCATCGGGTTGTCCACCGCGACCGCGGCGAAGGCGCCGATCACGCTGCCCTGGGCGCGCAGCGTGTGCATCTCGCTGATCTTCTCGTCGAGCGGACAGCCCGCCAGCAGCACACCGAACGGCGATTTCTGATAATCGCCGGTCTTGCGGTCCTTGAGGCCCGTGCTGCACGAATCCTTGCCCTGCGTATGGCACCAGATGCAGTAGTTCATCTGATCGAGCGCCTGGCGCTGCCCCATTCCCAGATCGGTCAGCGCGAAGCCGTCCCGATGGCGCCAGTCATGCTCGGGCAGGCGCAGCATGGTGACGCCGTCGCGCTCGATCGTCTCGACGGGCACCAGGTGCAGCGGGTCGACCTTATGGGGCACGCGAAACAGCGTGTTGCCCGGATGCGCCGCCTGGCCAGCGGGCGTCAGCGTGGCCCAGGCGGCGTAGCGTGCGGCTTCATCGAGCGCCGCCGTGTCGCCCGATTTCTCGAATTGCGTGACGTAATGGGCGAAACGCGACTCGGTCAGGGATTCCCCGAAGCGTCTCTCCAGCGCGGCCCGCAGCGCCGGGCCGTCGAAGCCGGACGGGTCGGGATGCTTCTTGACCGCCTGGCGCTGCACGAACAGCCGTTTGCAGGCGTGGATCGGATCGAGGGCGAGCGTCGCATCGTTGAGCGCCATCAACTCGGGCTCGATCCTGAACAGAGCACCGACGAACTGATCGAGGGCGGGGCCGAGCGCGACCACCAGATCGGCCTCGTCCTTCTCCGCGACCGCTTCGGGAGCGGAGCGCGCGGCCAGCAGACGCGCGTGAAGCGCCGCGTCATCGGCGGCCAGCCGATCAAGGAACGCGCGGTCGAGGCGGGTCAAACCGTCGCGCTCGCCGAGGTCGGCGAAGGTGAAGCCAAGGCCGAGGCCTGGCGAGGCGGCGTTCATGCGAGGTCCGACCAGTTCGCGGGCACGCGCGCCATGCCACGCGGGGGCAGGTCGGGCAAGCCGGTTGGCTGACAGGTCGGTCCGCTAACGCATCACGTCAACCGTCCGCGTCACGCGGGAGGTCGATAGCTGGGGTGCGATCGCCCGGATTTTCCGCGCGATCCGGCTTCTCGCACGCATCCGGAAGGCCATGCCCCGCAGCGGCCGGGACGAGCAGTTCGTGGGCCAAGGCGAGGCG
>JBDTFI010000465.1:0-2870 GCA_039938035.1 Acetobacteraceae bacterium
ATCCACCTCTCGGCGGGCGATCCGAAGGGCTACGACGACCGGATCGCCCGGCTGCGGCTCCGCCAGGCGTTCGGCCGCTTGATCCGCCGGGCCTCCGATCGCGGCGTCTTCGTCCTGCTCGACCGCCAGACCCCCTCGCGGCTGCTCTCGGCGCTCCCCCCAGGTGTCGCCGTCCGCCGCCTCGGGCTGTCACAAGCCGTTGCGGAAGTACGGAATTTCCTGGATCAACCCGGTTCGTCCCTATGATCGGACCCAGGAACCGGAGCACCCAGCCATGCCAACCCTGCCTGAACTCGACGCGCCCGAGGCGCTGATCTGCACGATGGTGCTGGTCGCCGCCGCCGATGGCGGCATGTCGGACCGCGAGATCGGCGTGATGGCCGGCCAGGTCCAGACCCTGCCCGCCTTCCGCGAGTTCTCCGCCGACCAACTCGGCGTCGCGACGGATATGGCGGTCGCGCTGCTGAACGAGGAGGACGGGCTGCGCCACGCCGCACGCCTGATCCGCGCCGCCCTCAGCCCGCGTCTGCGCGAGACCGCCTATGCGCTGGCCTGCGAGGTCGTCGCCGCCGACGAAGTGGCCGGCCAGGAATCGCTGGAGATGCTGGCGTTTGTCAGCACCGAGCTGCACCTCGATCGCCTGGTCGCGAGCGCGATCGAGCGCGGCGTTAGGGCGCGCCACCAGCCCGCGGACTGAAACTCGGCGCGTACACCCGAGTCCGTTGGCGCGTACATCGCTGTCCCACGCAGCCGTCGCGCGCGTACATCGCCGCCCCTCTGGCTCGCCGGGCGCGTACATCGGGCCGCTCCAGCGGCCGCGGACGCGTACACCGCGCGTCTGGCGCCCCGGTCATGAGGCGATGTGCAGCAGTCGCTGCATCAGCTCCTCGCTGTTCATCGCCTCGCCCGACAGGGCCATCGCCAGCAGCTCCCCACCCATGACCTGGGGCGCCAGGATCACGTCGGGGCGGACGCGCTTCACCCGCTCCATGTTGCGCGAATCGTTCACCACCGCGACGGTCCTCACCGCCTCGGCCAGTTCCTTCGTCGCCATGACGATGAAGGCGTTCTCCGAATCGTCGCGGCCCAGC
The DNA here is from genome assembly GCA_039938035.1 of Acetobacteraceae bacterium. Classification (GTDB taxonomy): domain Bacteria; phylum Pseudomonadota; class Alphaproteobacteria; order Acetobacterales; family Acetobacteraceae; genus DATFDN01. Next base: position 1,092 of record JBDTFI010000465.1, read on the forward strand.
GCCAGTACCGCCTTCGCGTGCTGCGCGTCGGCACGCCGCAGCACGTCGAGGTCGCTGGCGTCGCCCACGACGACGTCGCGTTGCTCCCTCCCTTGCTCCGGCGGGCGCGGCAGGATGAACACCACCGGCTGATCGCGCGCCAGCAGTTCCTTCGCCGTGTTGCGCGCCAGCGAACTGTCGCTGGTGATGACGTAATGGTTGCTGCGCGCCACCTTCTTGCCTCCGTTGCTCAGCAGGAACTGCATGCGGCGATTGATCAACGGCACCAGCAGGGCACTGACCGACGTCGCGAATACGGCGATCCCGAGAATCATGACCGAGATCGCGAACAGCCGCGCGTCGTGCGTCTTCGGCACAACGTCGCCGTAGCCGACGGTGGTCATGGTCTCCATGGCGAAATAGAGCGCCGTCACCAGGTCGATGACCGGTGGTGCGAACTGCCGCCCCAGCAAATAGGTCCCGGTGACCGCATACGCGAGCGCGACCATGATGCTGGAGAGCGCGAACAGCGAGGCGCTCGCCAGGCTGGAACGGCGGAACGCGCGGCCCGCGGCGAGCAGCGCGACGAGCACGAGACCGTTGTAGCCAAACGTCGGACCGTGCTCGCCCGACCAGACCAGCCAGACCAGCACCATGCTGACAACGGCGCCGAGCAGCGCGACGACCCAGGCAAGGCGGGAGCGGGTCAGCAATCCGAAGGCCATGATGACCAGGAAGGCGCCGACGGTGGCGCTCGGCGCGCCGTCCAGCACCGCGGCCAGGGCGGACTTCGACAGCGTCAGGATGTCCTCGCCGCGCAGGGCCTCGCGCAGACCGACGCTCAGCCCGTGACGGATTTGCAGAAGCCCCAAATAGAAGGTCAGCAGGAACAGCGGAACGTGCGGGAACCAAAGGCTGGTTCGCAGACGCCGCCGCGTCGCGCGCGCGGCGCGTCGCGCGCGCTGGCCGAAGCCGCCGTCCAGGCGGCTTGAAGGAGTGCGGAGGTCGCTCATGCCGGTTCCATGACGATCGCACTCTGGCGCGTCCGCCGCGACCGGCCTAGCCTCCCCGCATGGAAAAGGACGTCCCTCGCGCCCACCACGACATGGGTGGGGTAAGCCGTTTCATGTGCGATCCGGTCGAGCCGGAGCCGCATACCCTCACCGAGTTCGACCGTGACGTCGACGCGCTGCGCCAGATGCTGGCGAAGAAGCGCATGATGACCGTCGATGAGCTGCGTCGCGGCATCGAGTCCATCCCCGAGGACGACTACCTCCGCCTCAGCTACTACCGCCGCTGGATCCGCTCCATCACCGACAACCTTCTCCGCAAGGGCGTCATCACGGAGGCCGAACTGACCGCCGCCCTGAAGGAGGCGTCATGAGCGCCTTCGCCCCCGGCGCCGAGGTGGTCGTGCGCGACGACTGGCCGGAGACGCGCGGGCCGTGCCACATCCGCACGCCGCATTACGTGCGTGGGATGCACGGGCGCGTGGTCCGCCAGCTGGGCGTCTTCGCCAACCCCGAAGACCTCGCCTTCGGCCGCGCCGCCGCCCAACGCGCGCTCTATCACGTCGCCTTCGACCAACCCTCCGTGTGGCGGGAGGGCAAGGCGGGGGACGAGATCTTCGTCGAGATCTTCGAGCACTGGCTGGAGGCCGCATGAGCACTCTCCTCGAAACCGACGGTGTCTCCTTGCTGGCGGCGGTGCGCGCGCTGCTGGCGCGGAAGAATCTCATTTCCGAATCCGAGATCGCCGCCGCCCGCGCCGCGACCGACAACGCGAACCCGGGCCAGGGCG
>JBDTFI010000466.1:0-2900 GCA_039938035.1 Acetobacteraceae bacterium
CGGGTCGAAAGCCTGGAGACCATCCTTGACGCCGAGGCGCCCGGGTGGCGCGCCCGCACGCAGGCCCGCGTCGATCCCTGGACCCAGGAGGCACGGCCATGAGTTATCGCGACCCGTCTTCCTGGGATCGCCGGGCGCGCCGCCAGGCCCGGCGCGCGGCGCGTTGGGCCGGGATGGCCGGCCCGGAATGGCCGCGCGACCGTATCTATCGCGACACCGAGCATGGCTGGATCGCCGGGGTCTGCGCCGGCATCGCCGATTATGCCGGCACCGATCCCGCCCTGGTCCGCCTCGCGGCCGTCATCTGCCTCGTGTTCTTCTCCGCCCCAGTGGTGATCGCCTATGTGGTCCTGGCAGTCGTCCTGAAGCCGAAACCCCCGGCGCTGTTCGCCTCGCCGGCGGAGGAGGATTTCTGGCGGAGTGTCCGGACCGAGCCAGGCGGCGTGCTACACGGGCTGAACGGGCGCTTCCGGGCGCTGAACAAGCGGGTCGGCCGCATGGAGACCCTGGTCACGTCCGACGAGTTCGATCTGCGGCGCGGCTTTCGCGACCTGGGCCCCTGAGGAGAGAGACGAATGTCGCTGCTCCGGTTCCTGCTGAACGTGCTGTGGATCATCTTCGGCGGCATCTGGATGGCCATCGCCTGGGTGATCGCCGGGGTGATCATGTGCATCACGATCATCGGCATTCCCTGGGCGCGCGCCGCTTTCAATATCGCCTTCTACGCGCTTCTGCCGTTTGGCCACCGCGCCGTTCGCCGCGACCGGCTGTCCGGCTACCATGACCTTGGCACCGGGTTTTTCGGCATGATCGGCAATATCCTCTGGCTGCTGCTGGCCGGCTGGTGGCTTGCACTGGGCCATCTGGTCACGGCGATCGCACTCGCGGTGACGATCATCGGCATCCCGTTCGCCTGGGCGCACCTCAAACTGGCCGGGCTGGCGCTGTGGCCGATCGGGATGGCGATCGTGCCCGAAAACGAGCTGACTGGGGCGGCGTACCGCTGGCGCTGAGGCCGCCGCCACCCCCTTGACGCGGCGGATCGGCTGCGCCATCTCCCGATCAATCAGGACCGCTAGGGTCCAGATAATCCCATCGGGAGCAAGTCGTTGCTGAGGCTGTCGAAGCTGACCGATTACGCCGTGGTCGTGCTCGTGCGGCTGTCGGCCGCCGACGGGGTGCAGACCTCGCCCGGCATCGCCGCCGCGACAGGCATTCCGGAGCCCACCGTCGCCAAGGTGCTGAAGGCGCTCTCCGGGAGCGGCCTTGTGGCCTCGCAGCGCGGCGCGCACGGGGGCTATCGGCTGCTTCGCCCGCTTGGGGCGGTGCCGATTTCCGACGTGATTGAGGCTATCGACGGGCCGATCGCACTTACCGCCTGCGTGGACGGCGGCGCCGGCAATTGCGAGGCCGAGCATATCTGCCCGGTGCGCGGGCGCTGGGATCCCGTCAATGATGCCATCCAGCAGGCGCTGTCCGCCATCACCCTGGCCGACATGCGCGACGCCACCGTGCCGCGCGCCTTTCGCGTGCCCGCCCGCGCTGCTCTTCCTGCCGCCGAATAGGATCCAAGATGCCAGCCGTCGCCGAGACCCTCGATACCGTCCAGTCCGTCACCCAGTCCGCCTACAAATGGGGATTCGAGACCGATATCGAGATGGACGTGGCTCCCAAGGGCCTGTCCGACGACACCGTCCGCCTGATCTCCGCGCGCAAGGAGGAGCCGGAATGGCTCCTCGCGTGGCGGCTGAAGGCGCTGGCGGCGTGGCGGATGATGGAGGAGCCGCATTGGGCGAAGGTGTGGCACGCGCCGATAGACTATCAGGACATCCACTACTACGCGGCGCCGAAGAAGAAGGTTGGCCCGAAGTCGCTGGACGAGGTCGATCCCGAGTTGCTGGCGACCTATGAGAAACTGGGGATCCCACTGCGCGAGCGGGCGATCCTCGCCGGCGTCGAGGGCGCGGACCAGCCGAGCAACATCGCCGTCGATGCGGTGTTCGACAGCGTCTCGGTCGCCACCACCTTCCGCGAGACCTTGCTCAAGGCGGGCGTGCTGTTCTGCCCGATCAGCGAGGCGGTGCGCGACTATCCAGACCTGGTGCGCAAATACCTGGGCAGCGTCGTCCCAGTGGCCGACAATTTCTTCGCCGCGCTGAACAGCGCCGTCTTCACCGACGGCAGCTTCGTCTACATCCCGAAGGGCGTGCGGTGCCCGATGGAACTGTCCACCTATTTCCGCATCAATGCCCGCAACACCGGGCAGTTCGAGCGCACGCTGATCATCGCCGACGCCGGCAGCCATGTTAGCTATCTGGAAGGCTGCACGGCGCCGATGCGCGACGAGAACCAGCTGCACGCCGCCGTCGTGGAACTGGTCGCGCTGGAGGACGCGCGGATCAAGTACAGCACGGTGCAGAACTGGTATCCGGGCGACGCCAACGGGCGCGGCGGCATCTACAATTTCGTCACCAAGCGCGGGGCCTGCCGAGGGGCACGGGCAAAGATATCCTGGACCCAGGTGGAGACCGGCTCGGCGATCACCTGGAAATACCCGTCCTGCATTCTAGAAGGCGACGGCAGCGTGGGCGAGTTCTACTCGGTCGCGGTGACCAACAACCGCCAGCAGGCCGATACCGGCACCAAGATGATCCATATCGGGCGTGACACCCGCAGCACGATCGTGTCGAAGGGCATCAGCGCCGGGCGGTCGAACAACACCTATCGCGGGCTGGTAAAGATCCTGCCGCGCGCGGCGGGGGCACGGAACCACACCCAGTGCGACAGCCTGCTGATCGGCGACGAGTGCGGCGCGCATACCGTCCCCTACATCGAGAGCCGCAATCCTAGTGCGAAGGTGGAGCACGAGGCGACCACCTCGAAAATCGCCGATGACCAGT
>JBDTFI010000467.1:0-3745 GCA_039938035.1 Acetobacteraceae bacterium
CGCCAGCGCACGCCAGCGCGCTCGGCAAGGTGCTGCTTGCGCATCTGCCCGACGCCGAGATCGACGCCCTGCTCGCCGATCGCGGCCTCGCCCGCTTCACCGCCCACACCATCACCGACCCGGCTTCGCTGCGCGAGGCGCTGCATCTGGTGCGCGCCCAGGGCTGGGCGCTCGACGACGAGGAGATGGAGATCGGCCTGCGCTGCCTCGGCGCGCCGATCACCGACCATTCCGGGCGCCCCTGCGCCTGCGTCGCGGTGTCCGCGCCCGCCGCGCGGATGGAGCAGGCGCGGGTCGCCGAACTGGTGCCGCTGCTCAAGAGCACGGCGGTTCGCATCTCCCGCATGTTGGGCAGCCCGGCGATGCATGACGGCGCGTTTCGCGCGGCGTGAGCGACAGGAGGACGCGGATGGAGGCCAACGCACTGATCAACGGCGCCGACATCATCGTCGAGTTCCTGATCGGCCAGAAGGTGCCCTACCTGTTCGGGCTGTGCGGCCACGGCAACGTCGGCTTCCTCGATGCCGCCTTCAAGGCGCAGAACCGCATCCGCACCATCTCCGTCCACCATGAGCAGACCGCCGGTCACATGGCGGACGCCTATTTCAAGGTGCGCCACGAGCCGGTGGCCACGTTCACCTCCTGCGGCCCCGGCTCGGCCAATCTGGTGATGGCCCTCGCCGCGGCGATGATGGACAGCTCGGCGTTCTTCGCCATCACCGGCAACGTACCCACCAGCCAGTTCAACCGTGGCCCGTTCCAGGAGACCGGCCGCTTTTTCCAGGGTGACTTCCCCTCGGTGGTTCGCCCCTACGTCAAGCGCAGTTACCAGCCGACGCGCGTGGACATGGTGCCGCTCGCCGTCCGTCAGGCGTGGGATCTGATGCTGGCGGGGCGCCCCGGCCCGGTGAACCTTGACGTGCCGCTCAACGTGTTCGTCGAGGAGGCCGCCGTGGCGATGCCCTCACCCTCGACCCATGTGGTCAATGGCACCCCCGGCAACCCGCGGGCGCTGTCCGCCGCCCTCGACGTCCTGCTGGCGGCGAAGCGGCCAGTGATCATCGCCGGACAGGGCGTGCTGCTGGCCGAAGCGGCGCCGGAACTACGCCGATTCGCGGAACGCACCGGTATCCCCGTGGTCACCAGCCCCAACGGCAAGGGTTCGATCGACGAGCGCCACGCGCTCGCGTTCGGCCCGATCGGACGCAACGGCAGTTACGCGGCCAACGACGCGACCCGGCACGCCGACGTCATCCTGGCGCTGGGCTTCTCGTTCGACGACCGCGCGACCAGCGCCTGGCTCGACGGCTATACGCTCGCGATCCCGCCGAGCCGATTGATCCAGATCGACATCGACCCCAGCGAAATCGGCCGCAACTATCCTGCCGAGTTCGGTATCCTGGGTGACGCCCGCGCAAGCCTCGCTCTGCTCACCGAAATGGCGGATGCCCGCATCGGCGGCACTCGCGACAACCTGGGCGAATGGCTCGGCCGGTTGCGGCGCGGGCGGGAGGTATGGCGCGAGTACCAGGGCGGCCTCGCCGCCTCCGACCAGGTACCGCTGCGGCCCGAGCGGCTGATGCGGGCGCTGTCGCGCACGTTGCCGGAGAACGCGATCATCGCGAGCGACGTCGGCGTGCACCACAACTGGATCATCCAGTTGCTGGAGGCCGTGCGGCCACGGCAACTGATCCATTCCTGGGGCTTCGCCGCGATGGGCTTCGCGACCTCCGGCATCCTCGGCGCCAAGCTCGCCGCCCCCGATCGGCCTTGCGTCGCCGTGGTCGGCGATGGCTCGTTCCTGATGACGCCGCACGCGCTGGCGACCGCCGTGGAATACGACATCCCCGTGGTCTGGCTGGTGTGGAACAACCAGGGGTATTGCTCGATCCGTGACATCCAGCACGGCATGTTCGGCGGTCGGGAACTGGCGACTGGGTTCCACACGGATCGCACGCGCGAACTCTACAGCCCCGACTTCGCCATGCTGGCGAAAAGTTTCGGCGTCGCCTCCCACACCGTCACCCGCGCCGACGAGGTGGAGGACGCACTCGCGACCGCGATCGCCGCCAACCGCCCGTACCTGATCGAGGTGCCGGTCGATCGCGAGATCCGCCCGATCGGCACCGGAAGTTGGGATCTGCCGCCGCTGCCCCGGCCGGAGCCGAACTTCCTGAAGGCGCTCGCCGCGCGCGGGCTGTCGCTGTAACGGCAAAAACAAATAGGGAGGAAACAATGAACCGTCGAAGCCTTCTGGCAGCGGCCGCCGTGCTGCCCGCCGTAGCCGCCTTCGGAGGACGCCGTGCCGCCGCGCAAGGCGCCGCTCACGCGATCTCCGACGGCATCGTCAAGATCGGCGTGCTCGATGACATGTCCGGCGTGTTCGCCGACCAGCAGGGCATCGGCGATTTCGTCTCGGCCCAGATGGCGGCGGAGGATTTCGGCGGTCATGTGCTCGGCGCCCCGGTCCAGGTGATCGAGGCGGATTTGCAGAACCGCCCAGATATCGGCTTGTCGATCGCCCGGCGCTGGTTCGATCAGGAGAAGGTCGACGCCATCTTCGGCCTTGGCAATTCCGCTGTCGCGCTCGCGGTGCAGGAATTGTGCAAGCAGCGCCAGAAGGTCGACGTGGTGATCGCCGCCGGCACCACCGACCTTACCGGCAAGCAGTGCTCGCCCTATGGGGTGCATTGGACCTACGACAACTACTCCGCCGCCAAGGGTCCGATCACCGCCCTGATGGCCGAGGGCAAGAAGAAATGGTTCTTCATCACCGCTGACTACGCCTTCGGCCACTCGCTGGAGGAGAACGCCACCGAGATCATCAACGGTCTCGGCGGCAAGGTGGTGGGTCATGCGCTGGCCCCGCTCGGCGAGACCGACTACTCGGCGCATCTCGCGCGGGCCGCCGCGTCGGGCGCCGATGCCGTCGGCTTGTGCGAGGGCGGCGCGGACTTCATCAACGCCGCCAAGCAGATGGGCGAGTTCGGCCTGATCCGCAGCGGCATCGTGCCGGCGGCGCTGAACTGCTCGCTCACCAACATCCATTCGCTCGGCCTGCCGATCGCCCAGGGCATGATCTTCAGCCAGCCCTATTACTGGGACCAGACCGACGCCACCCGCGCCTTCGCCGCCCGCTTCGCCAAGCGCCACGGCCGCCCGCCGACGGCTTTCCAGGCGAGCACCTGGGGCGCGGTCACCCACTACCTCAAGTCGGTCCAGGCCGCCGGAACCGACGCGGCGCCGTCGGTGATGGACAAGATGCGCGCCATCCCGATCAACGATTTCATGACCAAGAACGGTCAGTTGCGGATCGACGGCACGGTGTTGCGCGAAGAGTACCTGCTGCGCGCCAAGAAGCCCGCGCAGTCGCATAGCGAGTGGGATCTGCTGGAGGTCGTGCAGGCGATTCCCGGCAAGGACGCCTTCCGCCCGCTGAACGAGGGAGGCTGTCCGCTGGTGACGTAGCGCCTACGCGCCCAACTGGTCCGCCAGGTCCTCGATGTCGCGCGCCACCATGTCCCACGCGGCGTCGGCCTTGTAGTCGCGCGCCTGCTTCGGGCCGTACTCGGTCGGGCGCGGGAAGAACGCGGTCAGCAGCCCACATTCGCACGCGGCCCCCAGATCGCCGTTGTGGGCGGCGGCCATCATCACCTGCCCGGGCTCCAGGTCGAGCAGCCTCGCGACGCCGAGATAGGTCTCCGGGTCCGGCTTGTAGTGGCCGAACAGGTCGGAGCCGAACACC
>JBDTFI010000468.1:0-6796 GCA_039938035.1 Acetobacteraceae bacterium
TCCAAGGCGACTTCCAGGATGCCGACATGCCGGCGCGGCTGACGGCGGCGCTGGGTGGGGCGGCTGATCTGGTGCTGTCGGACATGGCGCCCAACACGACGGGGCACAACGCGACCGACCATCTGCGTATCATGACCTTGGCCGAACTGGCGCTGGCGTTCGCGACCGAGGTGCTTGCGCAAGGCGGCGGGTTCGTGTGCAAGGTGTTTCAAGGTGGGTCGGAGCGGGCGATGCTGGAGGCGATGAAGCGACGCTTCGATCAGGTACGCCACGCCAAGCCGCCGGCGAGCCGGAAGGAGTCGAGCGAATTGTACGTCGTGGCGACGGGATTTCGGGGGGATCGGGACGCAACCGAATGAACCGCCGCGCGTTCCGCACGCGGAAGGTTCGTGGAGCGTCTCATGGCATTTTGGTTTCTGATCTGGGTCGTGATCATCTGGCTTCTGCTGAGTGGGGGCGGCTACTACGGCTACCGCCAATCGTACTATCGCAGGAGCCACGCGTCGGGCCTGCTGATCTTTCTCCTCGTCGTCTTCCTGATCGTGATCATCTTCGCCGGGCCGCACTGGGGGTACTACCGCTGGGGTTACTGAGCGTCAGATCGCACCAGTGCCCCCAAGGATCGCCAGCTTACATTGTGTGAGCGCGGCATCCTCGGTCACCAGACGAGGCGATCCTGGCCACGCGCGACCGTCGCGCCCCCTGGCTCGCGCCTCTGCTCCCACCCGCCTCGATCGGGCGTTTCATCCAACTGCCAGCCGTGGCACAATCGGAGCCACACCTGATGCGGGAGCGCTGGCGCATGTCCGACGCCGCCATCCAGCCACGCCTCGTGCTCCGCGATCACGACGTGGACGGACTGTTCGTCAAGGAGGTCGCGCCCGCCGCGCCGGGGGCATTACGCACGCCGATCTTGATGGTTCATGGCGGCCTGCACGGGTGGTGGGCATGGGAACCCTGGCTCGGGTTCTTCGCCGCCGCGGGCTGGCGCTGTCTCGCCATGTCGCTGCGCAACCACCCCGGCTCCTACTCGGTGCCGCCAGACGCCTATCTCCAGCTCACCACCGCCGATTATGCGCAGGACGTGCAAACCGTGCAGCGCTGGATCGGCGAACCCGCCGTGCTGTTCGGTCACAGCATGGGTGGTATCGTGGTGCAGAAAGCAGCCGAGAGGGTGGCCGCCGCCGCCCTTGTTCTCGTGGCCGCGGTCGGCCCGGGCCAGCTCGGGAAAATCCGCGACAGGCTGCCCGCCGATCGGCCCTTTTAGCCCGACATGGCGACACTGCGTGGGCTGTGGTTCCGCGAGATCGGCGATGCGACCTTCGATGCGTTCCATGCGCGGCTGGTGCCCGAGTCGCCTGGCGTCCTGAATGACTACAGCGGCGGCGCGGTGACGATCGATTCTGCTCGCATCGCCGCCCCGGTGCTCGCGATCGGCGGCGAGCTGGACCGTACGCCGGTACATCCCGCGCCCGCCATCGCCGCCTTCTACGGTGGCGATGCAGTCATCGTGCCGGGGGCGGCGCACAACATGATGATGGAATCGCCGGCGTTACCGGTGGCGATCTGTATCAATCACTGGCTGCTGGGCAAGCTCGGCGGCCCGGACTTCAGCCAACGGCAAACCAGTGGAGACCCCGACACATGATCCGACATTTGCTGGTCGCGCTGCTGCTCGCGACCTGCGCCACGTCGCCGGCGCGCGCCGAGATACCAGCCGGCACGGTCACCATCGGCGTGCTGACCGACCTTAACGCCGGCAACGCCGATGCCGCCGGGCGCGGCTCCGTGGTGGCCGCCCAGCTCGCGGCCGAGGATGCGGCGAAGTTCCTGCCGGGCGTGAAGGTCGAGGTGATCGAGGCCGATCACAAGAACAATCCAGACGTGGCGTCCACGATCGCGCGCGACTGGGTCGCCAATCGCGGCGTGAACGTGATCGCCGACGTGCCGTTCTCCTCGGCGGGGCTGGCGGTGAACGGGGTGGTGCGCAACGCGCCGCGCACCTTGTTCATCGCCTCGGGTACCGGGACAAGCGACCTAACCGGGAAATTCTGCTCGCCCAACACGATCCAGTGGACCTATGACACCTATTCGACTGGCAACGTGGTGGCCCGCGCCCTGGTCGGGCAGGGACAGAAATCCTGGTTCTTCATCACCGCCGACTACGCCTTCGGCGCCGCCCTGCAACGCGACACCTCGGCCGCCATCATCGCTGCTGGCGGCACGGTGGTGGGCAGCATAAAGAATCCGCCCTTCTCCCCGGACTTCTCCTCTTACCTCATAGCCGCGCAGAGCAGCCCGGCGCAGGTCGTGGGCCTGGCGAACGCCTCGCTCGACCTCATCAACCTGATCAAGCAGGCGCATGAGTTCGGGATCGAGAAGAGCGGCAAGCATCTCGCCGCACTGCTCATGCTGATCACCGACGTGCATGCGCTGGGACTCGAAACGGCGAAGAACCTCTATCTCGCCTCGCCCTTCTACTGGGATCTCAATCCGCGCACGCGGGCGTTTTCCGCGCGTTTCGCCTCACGCATGGGCGGCAAAGAGCCGTCAATGCTGCAGGCCGGCGTCTATGCCGGGGTACTGGACTATCTGAAGGCGGTGAAAGCGACCGGAACCACCGAGGCCAAGCCGGTGATGGCCGAGATGCAAGCGACGCCGGCCGACGATGACGCTTTCGGCAGGACGGTAATCCGCCAGGACGGCCGCGCGGTGCACGATTTCTATCTGTTCCAGGTGAAGACGCCGGCCGAATCGAGAGGACCATGGGACCTCTACAAGCTGGTCGCTACCGTGCCCGGCGATCAGGCGTTCCGCCCGATGGCAGAAGGCGGGTGCCCGCTTGTGCGGTAGGGGCCGGCACCCCCACCTTGCGCCCTCATCCGCACCCGCCTATGGGGGGCCGCCAAGGTAGGGTCGCCGGCGCCTGACGCGGGCGCCCGTAGCGCGAAAGGCTCGCCCGCCATGGCCCCCGACGACAACGCCCCCACCAGCCAGCGCATCGACGAGGCGCTGGCGTTCGATGACGTGCTTCTCGTCCCCGCCTACTCCCAGGTCATCCCCACCGACACCGACACGCGTACCCGGCTGACACGGGAGATCGCGCTGAACATCCCGCTGGTGTCGGCGGCGATGGACACCGTGACCGAGAGCGAGATGGCGATCGCGATGGCCCAGCTCGGCGGCATCGGGGTCATCCACAAGAACATGGAACCCGACGCGCAGGCGCGGCATGTGCGTCAGGTCAAGAAGTTCGAATCGGGCATGGTGGTCAACCCGGTCACCATCCATCCGGACCAGACGCTCGCCGACGCGCGCGCGCTGATGAGCAACTTCCACATCAGCGGCATCCCCGTGGTGGAGCGCGGCACCGGGCGCCTCGTCGGCATCCTCACCAACCGCGACGTGCGCTTCGCGACCGATCCCAGCTTGCGCGTCTATGAGTTGATGACGCGGGAGAGCCTGATCACGGTGGAAACCGACGTCGGGCCGGAGGAGGCGCGTCGGCTGCTGCATCGGCATCGGATCGAGAAGCTCCTGGTGGTCGATGAGGCGTATCGCTGCGTCGGGCTGATCACCGTGAAGGACATGGACAAGGCGCAGGCGCATCCGCTCGCCAACAAGGACGCGCTGGGGCGCTTGCGCGTCGCCGCCGCGACCGGCGTGGGCGCGGCCGGGGCAGAGCGGGCGCGCGCGCTTATCGGCGCCGAGGTCGACGTGATCGTCGTCGATACCGCACACGGGCACTCGCAAGGCGTGCTGCACGCCGTGGAAGCGATCAAGAGCTTCTCCAACGTGGTGCAGATCATCGCCGGCAACGTCGCGACGCCCGAGGGGGCGCTAGCACTCATCGAGGCAGGCGCGGACGCGGTGAAGATCGGCATCGGGCCGGGCAGCATCTGCACGACCCGCGTGGTCGCCGGCGTCGGCGTGCCGCAGTTCACCGCCGTGCTGGAATGCGCCGCCGCGTGTCGCGAACGCGGCGTGCCGGCGATCGCCGACGGCGGGATGCGCAACTCCGGCGACATCGTGAAGGCGATCGCCGCCGGGGCGGCCTGCGTGATGATGGGCAGCCTGCTCGCCGGCACCGACGAGGCGCCGGGCGAGGTGTTCCTGTATCAGGGGCGGTCCTACAAATCCTACCGCGGCATGGGCAGCCTGGGCGCGATGGCGCGTGGCTCGGCCGATCGCTATTTCCAGCAGGACATCAAGGACCAGCTCAAGCTGGTGCCGGAGGGGGTGGAGGGCCGGGTCGGCTACAAGGGGCCGGTGTCGCAGGTGGTGCATCAGCTGGTGGGCGGGCTCCGCGCTGGGATGGGCTACACGGGCGCCGCGACCATCGCCGATTTGCAGAACAAGACGCGGTTCCGCCGGCTGACCGGCGCGGGGCTGCGCGAGAGCCATGTGCATGACGTGGCGATCACCCGCGAAGCGCCGAACTACCGCCAGGAGTAGTCGGATGGTCCAGGTCGCCGTGTTCGACGCGTACGGCACGCTTCTCGATGTGAACGCGGCGATGCGCGCGCACGCCACCCGGCTGGGGCCGGAGTGGGAGAGCATCAGCCGGGAGTGGCGCGCCAAGCACATCGAGTACACCTGGGTCCGCAGCCTCGCCGGGCCGTCGCAACACCGCGACTTCTGGACGCTCGCACAGGAGTCGCTCGCGGTGGTCGCGGCGCGGCACGGCATCGCGGACAAAGCGCTGCTGGCCGACGTGCTGGGCGCGTATCGCCAGCTGGAAGCATACCCGGAAGTACCCGACATGCTCCGCGACTTGCGCGACAAGGGTATCGGGCGGGCGATCCTGTCGAACGGCGAGCCGACAATGCTGGCCGAGGCGGCGGCGGCGGCCGAGATCACTGATCTGTTGGACGCCATCCTGAGCGTGGAGGCGGTCGGCGTGTACAAGCCCGATATGCGCGTCTACCGGCTCGTGACGGACCGGTTCGGACTGTCCGCGTCGGAGATGGCGTTCTTCTCCTCCAACCCGTGGGACGCCTTCGGCGCCCACACGTTCGGGTTTCGCGTGTTCTGGGTCAACCGCACCAGCCAGCCGGACGAGTACGGATTGCGCGGCACGGCGACTGAGCTGCGCGACCTGCGGGGAGTGCCACTGGAAAGCGCCGGGCCAACACGCTAGGTCTCTGCGATGAGCGCCGCCGTCCAGGTTTCGGTCGAGAAGGCCGACACGAAACTATCCGATATCCTCGATCGCGTGGAGCGCGGCGAGGAGATCACGCTCGCCCGCGCCGGCCGCCCCGTCGCCCGGCTGGTTGCCGTTCCGCCCTCGCATGACGCGGGGGCGGGGCAGGCTGCCATGGAGGCTATCCGGGAATTGCGAGAGAAGATCCGCCGGGAAAGCGGGACGTTCACAATCGAGGAGATATTGTCCTCGATCCATGAGGGTCGGAAATACTGACTTGCCCGTCCTTGTCCTGGATGCCTCCGTCGCGCTCGGGTTCTTGCTGCCCGACGAAGCCTCGCCAGCGGCCGACGAGATTCTGTCACAGGTGACCAGCGGCGCGGCCGTGCCGGGAACGTGGCCTGCTCTCCCCCTCGCCACCTTTGACAAGGCCCTGCGCCGCGCGGCCGAGGCCGCCGGCGCGGCTCTCCTAAACCCGCCGGCGTGACCCCCGCCGCGCGCATCGACGCCGCGATCGCGCTGCTCGACGCCGTCGCCGCGTCGCCTAATCGTCCGGCGGACGGGGTTGCCAACGACTTCTTCCGCGCCCGCCGGTTCATCGGCTCCGGCGATCGGCGCGCCGTGTCCGAGCGCGTCTGGCGCGTGCTGCGGGCGTGGCGGCGTCTGGGGTGGTGGCTGGATCGGGCGGGCGGAGAGGCGACCGCGCGGCTGCTGGTCGGGGCGTCGCTGCTGACCGAGGGCTGGTCGCTGTCGGGCGTGGTGCAGGCATTCTCGGGCGGCCAGTATGCGCAAGCGACACTGGCGGCTCGCGAGCGGGCGGCGCTGGCGGCGATCGAGGGCCACACACTCGATCATCCCGACATGGACGACGCAGTGCGGCTGGAGCTGCCTGATTGGATCGCGCCTCGTCTGGCGGCGCGCTTCGGCTCGGCGCTGGCGGTCGAGGCGGCAGCCCTGACCGCGCCGGCACCGCTCGATCTGCGGGTGAACCTGCTGAAGACGACCCGCGAGGAGGCGCTTGCGGCACTGGCGGCGGAGGGGATCGAGGCGGTCCCGACCAAGCTGTCGCCCTGGGGGCTGCGCGTCGCCGAGCGACGCTCTATCACCGCGGGGGCGGCATTCCAGGCCGGATTGGTCGAGATCCAGGACGAAGGCAGCCAAGTGATCGCCGCGCTGGCCGATGCGCGACCCGGCTTGCGGGTCGCCGACCTGTGCGCCGGCGCTGGCGGCAAGACGCTGGCGATGGCGATGATGATGGGCAATCGCGGGTATCTGCTGGCCTGCGACGTCTCCGCACGCCGGCTGGAATCGGCGGTCGTCCGGCTGCGCCGCGCCGGCGCGTCGAACGTCGAGCGGCATGTGCTGTTGGCGGGCGACAAGCTGGTGAAGCGACGCGCCGGAGGCTTCGACCGGGTGCTGATCGACGCGCCCTGCACCGGGACGGGAACATGGCGGCGCAACCCCGACGCGCGGCTACGGTTGACCCAGCAGGATCTCGCCGAACTGGTCGTCAAGCAGGCCTCCATCCTCGACACGGGGGCGAAGCTCGTCAGGGCTGGCGGAAAGCTGATCTACGCCACATGTTCCCTGTTGCCCGAGGAAAACGAGGAGCAGGTGTCCGCCTTCCTTGCCCGCCACCCCGACTTCGCGCCG
>JBDTFI010000469.1:0-4699 GCA_039938035.1 Acetobacteraceae bacterium
CCGAGCGGGTTGCCCAACGTGCCGACGACGATCACCGCGAACGCGGTGATGGTGATGCCGACGCCGAGCGAGGGCGTCACGCTGCCCAGCATGAACGGCTCGAACGCCCCGGCGACGCCGGCGAGCGCGATGCCGATGCCGAAGGCGAGCGCGGAGACGAAATGGATGTCGATGCCCGTCGCCAGCGCCTCGTCGCGGGAGGACATAACGGCGCGCGTCAAGGTGCCGAGACGGGTGCGATACAGATAGATATAGACGCCGACCACGCAGACCGCGCTGACCGCCGCGCTGTACACCCAGGCGCGCGGCATCCGCGCACCCAGGATCTCGATCGGCCCGACGCCGAAGATGCGCGCCGGGATGGAACGCTCGGTGTTGCCGAACAGGATCGAGACGATCGCCTCGATCACCTGCGACATGCCGAAGAACAGGATCAGCGACAGCATCTCGGTGTCGCGCGCGCGCATCAGGCGCGGCACGATCAGGTAGTAGATCGGGATGCCGACCCCGATCAGCACGACCAGCATCACCGCCGCCGAGGCGAGCGGGTGCAACCCCAGCAGCATGAAGAACCAGAACGCCCCATAGGCGCCAAGCATCAGGAAGTCGCCATGCGCGATGTTGACGATCTTCATGACGCCGAAGACGAGCGTGAGCCCAAGCCCGACCAGGGTGAAATAGAGGCCGAAGAACAGCCCCTCGATGATGGCGGAGAGGAGCATCGATCAGGCGGCGGCTGAACTGGAGGAACCCCTCCCCCTAACCCCCTCCCGCAAGGGGAGGGGGGACTGCGAACGGGAGTCCCCCCTCCCCTTGCGGGAGGGGGTAGGGGGAGGGGACCCGCTCACTTCCCGATCACCGGCTTCCCGTTCGCGAGTTCCGGCGGATACACCACGACCAGTTTCATGCCCTTGCCGTCCGGTTCCACCTGGCCCAACGGCGTGATCTCGCCGATCTGCGCGCCGGTATCGTCCAGCTTGAACGGACCCGACAGCCCGACCAGCTTGCCCGACAGGCCGAATACCGCGTCGTGCAGCGCCATCTGGTCAAGGCTCGTGGCGTTCTTCAGCGTCTCCTGAAGCACGACCCCGACCGAGTAGCCGGCGATCGCATTCAGCCCGAACGCGGCGCCCGGCGTGTTCCCATACGTCTTCTCCCACGCCGCCTTGTACTGCGGCAGGTCCAGGCCGGCCGTCACCTTGTACGGGTATTGCGCCCCAGTGACGTAGGTGAACACACCTTTCAGCCCGTCGATGCCGACGTTCTTCAGCAGCTCCTCCGGCTCGGCACCAGGATAGACGGCGAACACGAACTTGAAGTTATTTCCGGAGTCCTGAAGGTTCCGCAGGAAGGCGATGTCGTTGCCGGGATAGCCCAACTCAACCACTGCATCCGGCTTCTTGGCTGCGATGTTGTTGATCAGCACCGTGTAGTTGGACGTGCTGGTGGGCACGCCCTGGTCATAGACGATCTTCACCTTGCCCGCTTCGGTAATGAACTTGCGGAAGGCGGCGGCCTGGGTGCCGGTGAAATCATTGGTCGCGTACAGCAGCGCCACCGTGTTCAATCCGTGCTGTGGTCCCTCGTCGTTCAGGAAGTCGGCGGCGTATTTCGGCCAGATGGTGGACGCGGGATCGGCCAGCAGCGCGATATACGGATTATCCTTGGTGAAGAATGGCGCGCCGGTTCCGGTGGGATCGAACAGGAACATCTTGTGCTCATGAGCGATCGGCACGGCGACGGCGGTCAGCACCGAGCCGGAATCAGCCACCAGCATATTCACCTGGTCCTGCGTGATCAGCTGGTTAACCAGTGTCGCCGCCGTTGCTGGATTGGACTGATCGTCGTAGCTGATGAATTTCAGCGGGATTTTCTTGTTGAACGCCTTCACGTACGCGCCGCCCTCGGCGTTGGTCTGGTCTACCCAATATTTCAGCCCGTAATAGACCGGCATCGAGATCGCCGCGAACGGCCCGGAACTGGCGTGCAGGCTGCCGATGGTGATCGCCGCCGGCGCCTCCTGGGCGCGCGAAGTGGGAGCGCCTAAGGCGACGCTCGCCAGCGCGGTCAGCCCGGCGAGTACGGATCGCAGCTTCATGGCGTCTTGTCCTTCCAATCCTCGTTCATTTCCTGATCACCGACTGCCCGTTGGCGAGATGAAGACTCCCAATCCGGCGGTTTGCCGGACCGGAAAGCCTGGACACCGAGAAAGCAGGACCGATCAGGCGAGGTCGAAGCGATCGAGATCCATCACCTTGGCCCACGCCGCCACGAAGTCCTCCACGAATTTCCCCTTCGAATCCACACAGGCATAGACCTCCGCGAGGGCGCGCAATTGCGAATGCGAGCCGAAGATCAGATCGACCCGGGTGCCGGTCCACTTGAGCTCGTCCGTCTTGCGGTCGCGTCCCTCATACGCGCCGTCGGAGCCGGCCGGCTGCCATTGCGTGCTCATGTCGAGTAGGTTGATGAAGAAGTCGTTCGTCAGCGTACCCGGCTGTTTGGTGAAGACACCGTGCTTAGACTCGCCGGCGTTGGCGCCGAGAACGCGCAGGCCGCCGAGGAGAACCGTCATCTCAGGTGCCGTCAACGTCAGCAGCTGCGCCCGGTCCACCAATGCCTCCTCCGCCATCATGAGCGGGTTGCCGCGGAGATAGTTGCGGAAGCCGTCAGCAGCCGGTTGCAGCGGGGCGAAGGATTCGACGTCGGTCTGCTCCTGCGAGGCGTCCATGCGCCCCGGCGCGAAAGGAACCTTCACGTCGTGACCCGCCGCCCTCGCGGCCTTCTCGATCGCGGCGTTGCCGCCGAGAACAATGAGGTCGGCAAGCGAAACCTTCTTGCCGCCGCTGGCCGAGGCGTTGAACTCCTGCTGGATCGCTTCGAGCTTCTGTAGCACCGTCGCGAGCTGCTGCGGCTGATTGACCTCCCAATCCTTCTGCGGCGCGAGGCGGATGCGCGCGCCGTTGGCTCCGCCGCGCTTGTCGGAGCCGCGGAACGTCGACGCAGACGCCCAGGCCGTCGAAACCAGCTCGGACACCGACAGGCCCGACGCGAGAATCTTCGCCTTCAGGGCAGCAATGTCCTGCTCATCGATCAGCGGATGATCCACGGCGGGGACCGGGTCCTGCCAGATCAGCGTCTCCTTCGGCACGAGCGGGCCGAGATAACGGATGATCGGGCCCATGTCGCGGTGCGTCAGCTTGAACCACGCCCGGGCGAACATGTCGGCGAACTGGTCCGGATGCTCGAGGAAGTTCCGGGAGACCTTCTCGTACGCCGGGTCCATCCGCAGCGAGAGGTCGGTGACCAGCATGGTCGGCACCCGCCGCTTCGACGGATCGAACGGGTCGGGCACCGTGGCGGGCGCGTCCTTGGCCATGAACTGCCATGCACCCGCCGGGCTCTTCATCAGCTCCCATTCGTACTTGAACAGGTTCTCGAAGTAATAGTTGCTCCACTTCGTCGGAGTCTGCGACCAGATGACCTCCGGGCCGCCGGTGAAGGCATCCGGCCCGACGCCCGTGCCATACTTGCTCATCCAGCCGAGGCCTTGATCCTCGACGTTGGCGGCTTCCGGCGCCGGGCCGATAAATGAAGAATCGCCCGCGCCATGGGTTTTGCCGAAGGTGTGGCCACCCGCGATTAGCGCAACGGTCTCCTCGTCGTTCATCGCCATGCGGTAGAACGTTTCGCGGATGTCCCTGGCCGCCGCGACCGGGTCCGGCTTGCCGTTCGGCCCTTCCGGATTGACGTAGATGAGGCCCATTTGCACGGCGGCGAGCGGATTTCTAAGCTCGCGTTCACCGCTGTAGCGTTCGTCCCCCAGCCACGTCCCCTCGGGACCCCAGTAGAGTTCTTCGGGCTCCCAGACGTCCTTGCGCCCGCCGCCGAAGCCGAACGTCTTGAAGCCCATCGACTCGAGGGCGACGTTGCCGGCAAGGACTATCAGGTCGGCCCAGGAGATTTTCCGGCCGTATTTCTGCTTGATCGGCCACAGCAGCCGGCGCGCCTTGTCGAGGCTCGCGTTGTCCGGCCAGCTGTTGAGTGGCGCGAAGCGCTGCTGCCCAGCTCCGGCGCCGCCGCGGCCGTCGGCGATGCGGTAGGTGCCTGCGCTGTGCCACGCCATGCGGATCATCAGACCGCCGTAGTGGCCGAAATCGGCGGGCCACCAGTCCTGCGAGTCCGTCATCAAGGCATGAAGGTCGTTGATCACGGCATTCAAGTCGAGGCTCTTGAATTCCTCCGCATAGTCGAACGCCTCGCCCATCGGATCGGACAGGCTGGAGCGCTGGTGAAGAACCTGAAGGTTCAGCTGGCTCGGCCACCAGTCCCGGTTGCCTCTGGGCCTGGTCGAGTGCACGACCGGGCACTTGCCCGCGCTCTTGTCATCAGTTGCTGCGTCCATGTTTCCCTCCGGCCGAGCAGAGGCCGCGATTAGAGCCTGCCGCTTCAGCGAGTCAAATGGCCCGACCCCGTCTACAGCCGGATCAGCTTGACCCGCCTGCCGTCCACCCCGAGCGTCAGCCGGCCTCCACGCAGCGCCAGCGCGTCCTCGCCGAAAACCTCGCGCCGCCAGCCATGCAAGGCCGGCACCTCGGCATCCTCCTCCACCGCCAGCCGCTCGATATCATCGCCCGCGGCGACCAACTTCGCGGCGACGTTGTGTTGCTCCGCCTTCGCCGCCAGCAGCACCTTCAGC
>JBDTFI010000470.1:0-5887 GCA_039938035.1 Acetobacteraceae bacterium
ACGGTCGATGCCGCCAGGACGCACTTCAAGGATGTTGATGAGGGCCAGGCGCAAGGCCCGCCCGATCACCGCGGTGGCGCGATCGCTGTTGGCCAGCGCGTTGAACGTGCCGGAGGCGCCGAGTTCCCGCCGGATCGGGCCGTTCAGCACGACGAGGACGGCGCAGCCCCCAGTGGAGGCGGTGGCGCCGTGCAACAGGAACTCCGGCTGCATCATCGCCGTGAAGGCGGTGAGGACCACCGGGAGGTGCATCGGCAGGCAGCCCGCCATCACGGCGTTGATGGCGAGTTTTTCGGCGGTGATCGGCACGCCGCGCACCGGCTCGATGCCGAGCAGTTGATCGGGCGGCGTCATCGCCCATTCGAGGCAGGCCTGAACGGCCTCGGCCGTCGGTGGGACGATCGGTAGGCCGTCGGTCCAGCCGTTGCCGTGGTAGAGTTCCTGGACGGCCCAGATATCGTCGACCTCGTGGGTCCTGGACGCGAGTTGCATGAGGATGATCCGCCTGCGGTATCCGTGGGCGCGTTTACGTGCGATAAGCCGTGTAGGTCCATGCCCTGATCACATGCAAGGCGGGGCCGACACCGCGAAAGGAGAAACACGGGCGTGGATGCCACGGTAGCCACGGTCACGGCGCCGTCGCGCGCGCCAGTGGTTGCCGGACGGCGACGCCGCCGGCTGGTCTGGGCGTGGTCGGGGCTGCTGCTGGTCGTGCTGACCTTCCTGGTCATCTACCCCACGCTGATGCTGCTGCTTGGGGCGCTGACCGGCGGCAATCCGGTGGTGGACGGCTATCAGCTGGCGAAAATCTCACTGGCCAATTTCGTCGTCGTGCTCGCCGACCCCAATGTGCATCTGGCTTTGTACCATTCGCTGCTGGCCTGCACCGGGGGCACCGCGCTGGCCGTCGTCATCGGCCTCGCGTTCGCCTGGATCGTGGTGCGCACCGACACACCGTGCAAACGCCTGATCGCCAGCACCGGCATGCTGCCCCTGT
Source organism: Acetobacteraceae bacterium (assembly GCA_039938035.1). GTDB lineage: Bacteria > Pseudomonadota > Alphaproteobacteria > Acetobacterales > Acetobacteraceae > DATFDN01. The sequence goes on from JBDTFI010000470.1 coordinate 998, forward strand.
TCATGCCGCCGTTGGTCGCCGGCATCGCCTGGGGCATTCTGGGTTCGCCGAAGACCGGGCTGCTGAATATTCTCCTGGCGCGGATGGGGATTGCCTGGCGCTTCGATTTCTACACCATGACCGGCATCATCCTCGTGTTCGGCATGTACTACGCGCCCTACGTCTACATGTTCACCTCGGCGGCGCTGCGAAACATGGATCCGTCGCTGGAGGAAGCGGCGGAGATTTCCGGCGCCGGCCCGCTGCGCACGCTGGCGACGGTGACGTTCCCGCTGATCGCGCCCGCGATTCTGTCGGGAATGCTGCTGTCCTTCGTGGTGATGTTGGGCATCTACGGCATCCCCGCCGTGCTCGGCGCGCCCGCCGATCTGCATGTGCTGACCACTTATCTTTACGCGCTGACCATATGGTCGCCGCCACGCTACAGCACCGCGGCTTCAGTGGCGGTGATCCTGATGGTGGCGACGGGCACGCTGGTGGTGCTGCAACAAAAGGTGCTGGCCGGGCGTACTTTCACCACGGTGGCGGGCAAGGCGTTCCGACCGAGGGCGCTCCGGTTGGGGCGGTGGCGGTTCCTGACCCTGGGCCTCGCGATCACCTACCTGCTGATCGTGGTGGTACTGCCGACGCTCGCGTTGGTGGTGGCGGCGTTCCGGAAATTCATGTTCATCCGCGACCTCTCCAGCCTGTTCGACACGCGGCAATACTCGCTGCTGCATTTTCATCAGCTGTTCGATAATCCGTCGACCATGGTGTCGGTGGTCAACACGATGAAGGTGGCGGTGATCACCGCGGTGCTCGGCGGCGCGCTGGCATTCTGCATCGGCTACACCGTCAACCGCAGCAACGCGCCGGCGCGCCGGGTGATCGACCTGATCGCCACCGCCCCGGTCGCGATCCCCGGCCTGGTGATCGGCGTCGGCTATCTTTGGGCCTGGATCGCGATCCCTGGCGGCTTCTACGGCAGCATCTGGATCCTGGCCTTCGCCTTCGTCGCCCGCTTCATCCCCGACACCATGAAGGCGTTGTCGACCTCGCTGATGCAGATCCATCGTGAGCTGGAGGAGGCCGCCTGGATCTGCGGCCGCGGGCTGTTCAGCACCATCGTTTCCATCGTGCTGCCGCTGGCGCGCCCTGGGGTGATCGCGGCGATGACCTTGCTGTTCATCCTGGCGGTGCGCGAGCTGGGCAGTTCGCTGTTCCTGTATTCCAGCGGCACCATGGTGATGGCGGTGCAGCTGCTGGGCTTCTACGAAGGTGGCAACATCAGCGTCACCGCGGCGTTCAGCCTCGTGCAGATGGTCATTCTGGGCGTGCTGATCGGCATCACCCATCGGCTGTCGCGCGAAGCCACCGGCGGCGTGGGCCGCGTCTGATCCACCGCAATACTATAGGAGAAGGAGATAGCCATGGAATCGCCGCGACTTTCACGCCGTACGCTGCTGGCCGGCACCATCGGTGCCGTCGCCGTCGCCCGCCAGGCCCGCGCGATGACGCCGTATACCCCGTCGGCGCAACTGATCGAGGCGGCGAAAAAGGAAGGCAAGTTGATCTACTACACTTCCAGCTTCACCGAGGTGGAACAGGAGCTGATCAACGTCTTCAACAAGAAATACCCGTTCGTGCGCATTTCCATGGTGCGGGCGTCCGGCGGCCAGTTGATCACCCGCATCAAGACGGAGGCCGTGTCGAACAAGCTGGTGGCCGACGTGATCGACCACTCCGATCGCGGGCTGATGCAGCCGCTCGCGCATCTGTTCCAGGACTACGCGCCGCCCAACGCGGCGGCCTACCTGCCGGGAGCACTGGTGGCGCCGATGCTGTGGCCGCGCATCACCTCGTGCTGGTCGGTCGCCTACAACACCGAACTGATGAAGAACCCGCCCAAGACCTGGATGGACCTGACCAAGCCGGAATATGCCGGCGGCAAGATCGGCCAGGTGATCGGCCCGTCCGGCGGCACCACTTGGACGCGCATCATGTTCGAACGCCAGGTGCTCGGCGAGGATTACTGGGCGAAGCAGGCCGCAACCAAGCCGGTCTTGTACCCGTCCGGTGCGCCATTGTCGGACGCGCTGGTGCGCGGCGAGGTGCTGGTCGCGCCGCTGGTGCTGAACGCGATCTTCCCAAAGAAGCGCGACGGCGGCCCGGTCGAGATCTTCTTCCCGCCCGAGGGCACGCCGATCATCCCGTTCGCCAGCGGCATCCCGAAGACCGCCAAGAGCCCGAACGCGGCGCGGCTATTCCTTGATTGGTGCCTGTCCGATGAAGGCCAGGCCTTCACCATCACCAACCAGGGCAACCTCACGTCGTTGAAGGACCCGCCGGCGGTGCCGGCCGGCTACGATCCGAAGCTGTCGAAGGTCTGGCTACCCGACTTCGCCCAGTTTCAGTCGTTGCACGACAAATGGCTGGAAGAATGGAACACGACCTACGGCTATCGGCAGTGATGGCAGGCTCGATGGTGGCGCTCCGTGTCCGCTGAACTCGGCGTCGCGCGGCTGATCAAGCGGTTCGCCACCGGCAAGGCGGCGGTGGACGATGTCAGCTTCGACGTCGCCGCCGGGGAGATCGTGGTTCTGCTCGGCCCCTCCGGCTGCGGCAAGACCACGACCTTGCGTTGCGTCGCCGGGCTGGAGCACCCCACCGAGGGCACGATCAGTCTCGGCGGCGAGGTCATCTCGGCGCCGATGCAGGGGATATTGCTGCCGCCGCGCCTGCGCAATGTCGGCATGGTGTTCCAGTCATACGCGGTGTGGCCGCATATGACCGTGCGACAGAACGTCGCCTATCCACTGAAGAATCGCGGATTGTCGCGGGCCGATATGGGCCGCAAGGTGGCCGGCGCACTGGAATTGGTCGATCTGTCCAGCTTCGGCGACCGACCGGTGGTGTCGCTGTCAGGCGGGCAGATGCAGCGGGTGGCGCTGGCGCGGAGCATGGTCTACGAGCCGCGGCTGCTGCTGCTCGACGAGCCGTTGAGCAACCTCGATGCGCAATTGCGGCTGCGGTTGCGCGACGATCTGCGCCGCATCATCAAGGCGGTCGGGTTGACCGCCTTGTATGTCACGCATGACCAGACCGAGGCGGTGGTGCTGGGCGATCGTATCGGCGTCATGCGCGACGGCAAGCTGCTGCAACTGGCGACGGCCGAGGAAGTCTACAACAAGCCGGCCGATCTGTTCGTCGCCAGTTTTACTGGGGCGACGAATTTCATCCCCGGCAAGGTCGTCGCCCGCGACAGCGCGTTCTCGACCATCCGCACCGGACCGGGGCATGACCTGACCGCGTGGCTGCCGGCATCCGTTGGCGTCGGCGAACCGGTGCGCGTGGCGGTGCGACCGGAGAACGTGCTGTTCGCGCCGACCGCCGAGCAGCCGAACCGGTTCACCGCCCGCATCATCGCGCGCCGATACCAGGGCGTGCAGACGGTCTATGAACTCGCCGTGTTCGGCACGACCATCGAGGCCCTGGAGATCGGCACCGCCGCCCGCTACGCGGTGGATTCCGATATCGACATCGCGCTTCCGCCGGAATCCTGCTGGGCGTACGCGACGGAACCGTGACGTCGCCCGCCTTCCTCACTCAGTCGCCCCAGCGCGGCGCCGGCGCGGCGCGCGTGTAATCCATCGCGGGATACGATCCGCCCATATACCGCTCCTCCACCGCATCGGCGGACACCTTCCCCGCGAGCTGCCCCGCGAACGGATCGGCGCTGTCGCTCGGCGCCCAGCCGATCAGCGCCCGCTGATCGTCGCGCCACCACGTCATCGCCGCATTCGCCGACGCGCCCCACACCACCGCGCACCCGACCACCTCGGCCAGCACGCAGCGCCCGACAAGGCGCACGAAGTCCGGGAATGACAGCCAGGTCGCCAGCATCCGCGCGTTCACGGGTTCGGCGAAGCAGCTGCCGATGCGCAGCGACACGCTTTCGACGCCGTGCTTGAACCAGTACATCCGGCCCATCAATTCCCCGTACGCCTTCGACAACCCGTAGAACCCATCAGGCAGTTGGGGGTCGGACACGGCGATGACCTCGGCGCGCTCGTGGAAGCCGATCGCGTGGTTGGACGAGGCGAACACCACCCGCGCGCCCTCCCGCCGCGCCGCCTCGTAGACGTGATAGAGGCCGCGGATGTTCGGCCCGATCACCTCCTCAAACGGCCGCTCGGTCGACACCCCGCCCAGATGCACGATCGCGCCGCACCCCTCGGCCAATCGCAGCAACGTCACGCCGTCGTTCAGGTCGGCGCGGGTGAACGCCGCGCCGGCCGGCAGCGCGTCGGGAAACGCCGCGATGTCGGTGAGTCGCAGGCTCCAGCCGAGCGCGCCGAGGCCGCGCGCGAGCTGGCGGCCGAGATTGCCGGAGGCGCCGGTGATCAGCACGGGCTTGGCGGGGGCGTCGGTCATGGGCATCCTCACTCGCTGAAAAGAGGACACATCATGCGGACCATCGCCGATCATGCCCAGGCCCTCGCCGAAAACCGCGTCACCAGCCGCGCGCTGGTCGAGGACTGCCTCGCACGCATCGCCGAACCAGACGGCGAGGGGCCTCGCGCCTTCATCAAGGTCTACGCCGCGCAGGCCCGCGCCTCGGCCGATGCGATCGACGCGCTCCGCCGCGCTGGCCGTGCCCCCGGCCCCTACGCGGGCATTCCCGTCAGCCTGAAGGACCTGCTCGACGTGGCCGGCGAACCCACGCCGGCCGGATCGCGCGCCCTCGCCGACGCCCCGCCCGCCAGCTCGAACGCCCCCGTCGTCGCCCGCCTGCTCGCCGCCGGGTTCATCCCCGTCGGGCGCACCAACATGGTGGAATTCGCCTTCTCCGGCCTCGGCATCAACCCGCATTACGGCACCCCACGCAGCCCATGGGATCGGAAGGCGGGG
>JBDTFI010000471.1:0-3650 GCA_039938035.1 Acetobacteraceae bacterium
CCGCACCGCGCGAAACCGCCAGCAATACGATGTCGCGCCCGACGACCGGCACTTCGTGATGATCCGCGATCTCATCGACGACCCGCGCGGCAAGGTGGTCTACGTCGAACACTGGCTCCCCGAACTGCGAGCCAGAATGGCGGCGCGGCGATGAGCGCGCGCGGCATGCCGTCGACTCACGCCGTCCAGCGAGATCAATCGTGACCGTGGAGCGTCTCACCGCCGCGCTGTCCGACCGCTACACCATCGAGCGCGAGCTCGGCGCGGGTGGCATGGCCACCGTGTATCTCGCCGAGGATCTCAAGCATCACCGCAAAGTCGCGGTCAAGGTATTGCGTCCGGAACTGGCCGCATCGCTCGGACCCGAACGCTTCATGCAGGAAATCGAGATCGCCGCGCGCCTGCAGCATCCGCACATCCTGCCGGTGCACGACTCGGGCGAGGCCGACGGCTTCCTCTTCTACGTCATGCCCTACGTCGAGGGCGAATCGCTTCGCGAGCGACTGACCAACCACGGCGAGCTGCCGATTCATGACGCCGTCCGCCTGCTGGCAGAAGTCACCGAAGCACTCGCGTACGCCCACAGCCGGGGCGTGGTGCATCGCGACATCAAGCCGGAGAACATCATGCTCTCCGGACGACACGCACTGGTGATGGACTTTGGCGTCGCCAAGGCGGTGAGCGAGGCGAGCGGCCGCAACCGCCTCACCACCGCCGGCGTGGCCCTCGGCACGCCGGCGTACATGGCGCCCGAGCAAGCGAGCGCCGATCCGAATCTCGATCAGCGCGTCGACATCTACGCCCTCGGCGTGCTCGGCTACGAGCTGCTCGCCGGGCGACCGCCATTCGCCGGCAACACACCGCAACAGGTGCTCGCGGCGCATGTCACCGTCGCACCGGAACCCGTCACCACCCATCGACCATCGGTATCACCAGCGCTGGCGTCGGTCATCATGCGCGCGCTGCAGAAGCGCCCCGCCGACCGCTGGCAGACGGCCGACGAAATGCTGGCGCAGCTCGAACCCCTCGCGACGCCGAGTGGCGGGCTGACGCCCACGCAGACGGTGCCGGTATCGGCGGTCATGGCGCCCGTGCGCTCCAGGACATTGCGCGGAGGGCTGATCGGCGCCGCGGTCGTTGCCGTTGCAGCGACAGCATACCTGGTGATGAATCGCATGCCCGCGACCGCAGCGCTGCAGCAGGCGGTGCAGCTCACCCGCAGCGCGGGTGTGCAGGAATCCCCCATCATCACCGGTGACGGCAAGGGTGTCGCCTATGCGATCCTCTCCCCTGGCGACACGGCTCGGCGAATCGAGTTGCGGCGAGGCAGCGAAGGCAGCGCCGTGACGCTGGCCGCGAACGCCGAGCCGCTCGGATGGTCGCCGAGCGGAGACCGGCTGCTGATCTCCACCGGACGGGGTATCGAGAGCGTTCCAGCACTGGGAGGGGCAAGCACCCTTGTTATCGCGGGCACCGCCCTCCGCCTCGGCGCCGCGTTCGGAACCTGGGCGCCGAATGGAGAGCGGTTGGCGTATGTCAGCCACGACTCGATCCTGATTCGCGGCGGCAACGGGCAGAGCACATTGCTTGCGCGATCGGTCGACCCTGCCTCCCTCGCGTGGTCGCCCGATGGCAAGTGGATCACCTGGGTCTCCGGCAATGCGACGTACTCGACTACGTGGAACATCGCGACCTCGTCGCTCTGGCTGGTATCCGCCGAGGGCGGTAGGCCCATCAGATTGACGGCGGGCGCCGCGATGGACATGAGTCCCGCCTGGGCCCCCGATAGTCGCCGACTGTTGTTCGTCTCGAGCCGTGGCGGCACCCGTGACATCTATCAGCTCAATCTCAAGTCGGATGGACAGCCGCGCGGCGCGCCGATTCGGATGACCGTCGGATTGAACGCCTCCCTGATCTCCCTCTCTGCCGATGGCACACAGCTGGCCTACTCGGTCGCCACCAATCGCAGTCATGTCTGGAGCGTCGCCGTTCCCGCCACCGGCTGGGTCTCCAGTCGCTCGGCTACGCAGGTCACCACCGACCAGGAAAGCATCGAGGGCATCAGCGTCTCTATGGACGGCAAGTGGCTGTACTTCGACTCCGACCGTTCCGGGACACAGCAGATCTTCCGCCGGTCGCTTGCCGGCGGCGACGTCCAGCAGATCACCCACGCTACCTCGCCCGCTTTCTCGGTCTCCATTTCTCCCGATGGCAAGGAGGTCGCGTACCACGCAATCATCAACGGACTCCGCCGCATCTTCACGACCGCGAGCGAGGGTGGCCAGGACCAACCCGCTCAAGTCTCACCAGGGACAAGACCGGACGAGCGCAACGCGATCTGGTCGCCTGACGGCAAGCGCATCGCCTGGGAAGACCAAAGCGCCAGCCCAATGGTAGCGCAGGTAGCGGCTCGCTCGACGACGGGATGGGGCGCGCCCGTGACTGTCGCGGCTGGGTCAGGCATCCCGGTCAGCTCCACCTGGGGCGATGCCACGTCGTTGGTTGCGGCGGACACCGTCAATCATCGGATATTGCTGATCAACCCGGACCGGACCGCCGCTTCGGTACGGGTGCTCGCCGAGCCTTTCAATCTCTTGGCTCAGCCGGTGCTCTCCTCCGACGGGCGCACCATCTACTTTCTCGGTCCCAATCGTCAAACTGTCTGGGCGGTTCCTGTCACCGGCGGCGGCGCGCGCGAGGTGGTGCGCTTTGATGACCCGCTACATCCCCACGCAACGAATACTCTGGGCATCGCCGAGCATGGAGGACAGCTCTACTTCACCCTGCAAAATCCGCAGAGCAATATCTGGGTAGCGCCCGTGACGGGCTTGGCACGATGAGCGAGTCTTCGCGGTCCGCAGCTGAAGAGCCGGTCGATTCGCCACCGCCCTCCAACACCACGGCATGACACAGCGCGAGCTGGGCGCCGGCAGCCGAAGCACGACTTCAACAAGGATGACATAGTGAGACACGCGAACGCACTCTGGTCGTTACTCCTCATCGCCACTCCTGCCGCTGCGCAGCTGCCAGTGATCGACACCTCGCTCTGGCACGGCCTCGAATGGCGCATGCTGGGCCCCGCGCACACTGGCCGCATGACATCGGTCGTGGGTTCATCACAGCGCCCCGACGAGTACTACGTCGCGACCACCGGCGGCGGTGTCTGGAAGACTGCCGACGGCGGCAAGACGTGGAACCCAATGACCGACGCGTATTTCGGCGGCACGGTCGGCTCAGTGGCGCTCTTCAAGGGAAATCCCGACATCGTCTGGGCCGGCGGTGGTGAGACACCGATTCGCGGCAACGTGTCGTACGGCGATGGTGTCTGGAAATCGATAGACGCCGGCAAGACGTGGTCGTTCATGGGGCTCGGCGCCACGCAGTACATCGGCCGGATCATCACCCATCCCACCGATCCGAACATCGCGTACGTCGCGGCGCTCGGGCATGTGTTCGGGCCCAACTCTGAGCGCGGCATCTACCGCACGAAGGATGGCGGCAAGAGCTGGGAGAAAGTTCTCTTCAAGAACGACTCGACCGGCGCCGCGGACCTTGCGATGGACCCAAGCAATCCGAACGTGCTCTATGCCGGGTTCTGGCAAGCGGGTCGCAAGCCATGGCTGCTGGTGAGCGGTGGCACGGGTAGCGGC